>JBOHXX010000284.1:0-4216 GCA_050737675.1 Pseudoxanthomonas sp. | reverse complement strand
GTTCAGCGGCGCATCGGCCCATTGCCATGCGACAGCCTGCCGGCGCAATGTTTCGCGCGCGGCATCGGCCTGCCCGAGTTGCTGTTGCGCCTGCGCCAGGCCGAACAGCGACCAGCCATTCTCCGGATAGGTTTTCAGGTCCTGGCCGAACGCTTCCGCTGCGCCCTTGGCATCGCCGGTTTCGAGCAACGCTGCGCCCAGGTAGGGGCGCACGGGCAGCGGCCAGTCGGCCGGTTCGTTGTAGGCCAGGGCGTCTTCGGCGGCGGCCGCTTCGCGCAACGCGGCGATGGCCTGCGCGGGCTTGCCCTGGGCACGCAAAAGTTCTCCGCGCAACAGCGCATCGGCGATCCGCAATACGCCGTCGGCGTGGTTGATGTCGAAGAAGCTCACCTTCGCCATCGCCGTATCGAGTGCGATCGCATGCAGGGCGTCGGCTTCGCGCGTGGCCTCGACCAATGCGCCCTTGCGAGCGTGGGCCATGCCGCGGGAGAAGTGCCGGATCGCGGCCGGATACGGCAATTCCGGTGGCGTGGCGGCATCGGCCAGGATCGCATCCCAGTCGCCGAAGCGGACCTGGGTCAGCAAAGGCGCCACCACGAACTGCTGCATGAATTCCATCGGCGGCTGGCCCATCGCGGCGCGATCCGCGCGATTGGCCGTCTGCGTTGCCGCCTGCAGCGCGAGCGTGCGCGAGCCGGTCAGGCCGGTGGTCATCGTGGCGAAGTGCCAGTTGTGCGGCACGTAACCCAGCGGGTAGACCCCGTTGCTGCCGCGGCACACCGCCAGGAACTCCTTGTCCGCCGTGGTCGCGGAGAAATTGGTCAGGGTCGCGTCGTGGTAGCGGCCGACGCGGATGTAGGTGTGCGCGGGCATGTGCACCAGGTGGCCGGAACCGGGCGCAAGCGTTGCCAGCGCATCGGCGTAGGGCAGGGCGCGTTCGGGCGCGGGCGAGGCTTCGGTGGCGTGGATGTAGTAGTGCATCGCGCCGATGTGGCGCGGGTTGCGGGCCAGCACGCGTTCCAGTTCGCCGATGAGGCGCGGGGTGAATTGCGCCGGGGCGCCATCCTTTTCCCAATACGCCCATGGAGAGAGATCCATCAGCGATTCCGCGTACAGGGTCGCTGCGTCGTCGTCGCCGGGGAACTGCGTGACCACGCGCGCCATCGCGTCGGCGTAGGCGCGGTCGAGCGGCTTGCGATCCTCCGGCGCGGGGTCGGCGTAGCGCAGTTGCAGGGCTTCGATCAACGCACGGTCGGCGGGTTGCGCATTCGCGGCCAGGCTTGCGGCGCGCTGCGCCAACGCACTGGCGTCCTTCGCCAGCGCCGGGTCCATCGGCAGGTTGATGTTCGGCCCCAACACCAGGGCCTGGCCCCACACGCACATCGCGCACCGCGGGTCCAGCCGCGCCGCTTCGGCGAAGGCGCGCCCGGCCGCCTCGTGGTTGAAGCCATAGGCCATGCGCAGGCCCTGGTCGAAATAGCGCTGCGCCGCCGGCACCTTGCTGTCTATGTCGCGGTGCAGGTCGCCGAAACTGTCGAACAGGGGTACGGCGGCCGTCGTGGTGGTGGGCGCCGCGGCGCTGGCCGCCTTCGGTACTGAATCGCAGCCCGTCGGCAGGGTTGCCGCCAGGATCGCCAGTAGCGGCAGGAACAAGGATCGACGAGTCATCAGTGGTCCCCATGGCAGGTATATCGGACGGTAACGCAGCCGGCGTGCCGCAAGCGGACAGGCCGACCCGTTTTTGTGCCGTGGTCGTGGCCGGGTATATACTCCCCGCCAGTATTATTTCCAGACTGCGACTGCGCCGATGCCGCATTCCCCCGAAGACAAGAAGAAGGTGCTGGCCCGCGTGCGCCGGGTTCGCGGCCAGCTCGATGCGCTGGAGCGCGCGCTGGAGTCCGGTGCCGATTGCGCTCCGGTGTTGCAGCAGCTGGCCGCGATCCGCGGTGCGGTCAACGGGCTGATGTCGGAAGTGCTGGAAAGCCACCTGCGCGAGGAATTCGCGCAGCCCGCCGTTTCACCGGAACAGCGCGAGGCCGGCATCGACGCCGCCGTCGCGCTGGTCCGTTCCTACCTAAAGTAAGCAGGAGTGCCGCCCATGAAATCCCGTGCCGCCGTCGCTTTCGCCGCAGGCGAACCGCTGAAGATCGTCGAGATCGACGTTGCCCCGCCGCAGAAGGGCGAAGTGCTGGTCAGGATCACCCATACCGGCGTCTGCCATACCGATGCGTTCACCTTGTCCGGCGACGATCCCGAAGGCCTCTTCCCGGCAGTGCTCGGTCACGAGGGCGCGGGCGTGGTGGTCGAAGTCGGTGAAGGCGTCACCAGCGTCGCGCCAGGCGACCACGTGATTCCCCTGTACACGGCCGAATGTCGCGAGTGCGACTTCTGCAAGTCCGGCAAGACCAACCTGTGCATCGCAGTGCGTGCGACCCAGGGCAAGGGCGTGATGCCCGATGGCACCACGCGCTTTTCCTACAACGGCCAGCCGATCTACCACTACATGGGCTGCTCGACCTTCAGTGAATACACGGTGGTGGCCGAAGTATCGCTGGCCAAGATCAATCCCGAAGCCAACCACGAACAGGTCTGCCTGCTCGGTTGCGGCGTGACCACCGGGATAGGGGCCGTGCACAACACGGCCAAGGTGCAGGAAGGCGATTCGGTCGCGGTGTTCGGCCTCGGCGGCATCGGCCTGGCGGTGATCCAGGGCGCGCGCCAGGCCAAGGCCGGTCGCATCATCGCCATCGACACCAATGCGGACAAGTTCGTGATGGCGAAAGAGATGGGCGCCACCGATTGCGTCAATCCGAAGGACCACGACAAGCCGATCCAACAGGTGATCGTGGAGATGACCGGCTGGGGCGTGGACCATTCCTTCGAATGCATCGGCAACGTCAACGTGATGCGCGCGGCGCTGGAATGCGCGCATCGCGGCTGGGGCCAGTCGGTGATCATCGGCGTGGCCGGCGCTGGCCAAGAAATCTCCACGCGGCCGTTCCAGCTGGTCACGGGCCGCAAGTGGATGGGCACCGCTTTCGGCGGGGTCAAGGGCCGCACCCAGTTGCCGGGCATGGTGGAAGACGCGATGCGCGGTGATATCCAATTGGCGCCCTTCGTCACCCACACGCTGCCGCTGGATGGAATCAACGAAGCCTTCGATCTGATGCATGAAGGCAAGTCGATCCGGACGGTGATTCATTTCTGATAGCTTTCCTTCTCCCTCTGGGGGAAGGTGCCCGCAGGGCGGATGAGGGAAGAAGTTGTCAGGTTCTATTGAGCCTGCTGGGGTGCTTCATTCTCCTTCCCTCATCCGTCGCTACGCGCCACCTTCTCCCGGAAGGAGAAGGAAAAGAAAAGGCAACCATGACTCTCGAACGCATCGAACACCGCGCCTGCTTCGGCGGTTGGCAGGACGTCTACCGGCACGACTCCGCCGTGCTCGGCTGTGCGATGAACTTCGCCGTCTACCTCCCGCCGCAGGCCGAAACGCAAAAACAGCCGGTGCTGTACTGGCTCTCCGGCCTGACCTGCACCGAACAGAACTTCATCACCAAGGCCGGCGCACAACGCTATGCCGCCGAGCATGGGGTGATCCTCGTCGCCCCGGACACCAGCCCGCGCGGCGAAGAGGTCGCCGATGCGGACGGTTACGACCTGGGCAAGGGCGCGGGTTTCTATGTCAACGCGACGCAATCGCCATGGTCGAAGCATTACCGCATGTACGACTACGTGGCGTCGGAACTGCCCGCGCTGGTCGAAGCGAATTTCGCGGCGTCCGATGCGCGCGCCATCAGCGGGCATTCGATGGGCGGGCACGGCGCCCTGGTTGTCGCTTTGAAGAATCCCGGTCGCTATCGCAGCGCGTCGGCGTTCTCGCCGATCGTCGCGCCGTCGCGGGTGCCGTGGGGCCAGAAAGCATTCGCGGCTTATCTGAGCGATGACCGGGAAACCTGGAAAGCGTGGGATACCACGGCACTAATCGCCGATGCGCAGCAGCGCTTGCCACTGCTGGTCGACCAGGGCGATGGCGATGAATTCCTGGCCGCGCAATTGAAGCCGGAGTTGCTGCAGGCCGCGTGCGAGGCCGCTGGCCATCCGTTGCAACTTCGCCTGCAACCTGGTTACGACCACAGCTATTACTTCATCGCCAGCTTCATCGGTGAGCACATCGCGTACCACGCCAAGGCCCTGAAGGCCTGACCTCCTCTAGGAG
>JBOHXX010000283.1:0-4220 GCA_050737675.1 Pseudoxanthomonas sp. | reverse complement strand
GGTTGTTGGGGATGCCGGACGGATCCTCGCCGATCGATCCGGATTCGTGGGCCCCGACCGGATTGAAATAGCGCAGGTTGGCGGCGCGGAAGCCTGTATCGGATTGGCACAGGTCCTCGATCAGCTGTTCCATCACCAGCTTGGTGCGGCCATAGGGATTGGTCACCTGCAGGCGCGCGTCTTCGCGCACCGGCACGGTTTCCGGGTCGCCATAGACCGTGGCCGAGGAACTGAACACCAGGCGGCGCACGCCGGCTTCCTTCATCACCTGCAGCAGGGTGATGGTGCCGCTGATGTTGTTGTCGAAATAATCCAGCGGGCGCTCGCAGGATTCGCCGACCGCCTTGAGCGCGGCGAAGTGGACCACCGCGTCGAAAGATTGCGCGGCGAACAACTTCGCCATCGCCTCGCGGTCGCGCATGTCCACGCGGTGGCATTCGACCGGCTTGCCCGACAACCGCTGCAGCCGCTCCAGCACCTCGGTCGAACTGTTGCTGAAATTGTCGGCGATGACCACGTCGTGGCCGCGTTCGGTGAGTACCACATGGGTATGGCAGCCGATGTAGCCGGTGCCGCCGCAGAGCAGGATGCGCATCGATATTCCTCGGGTTCGATGGGTCATTATCCATGAGGATCGACCGGGCCATACACTGGCACGATCGCAAGCAAGCGAGGCGCGCTGTTGTCCTGCTTTGCGCGATTTGCGCGTTACACGGGCCTGTAGGCACACGATATGCGCCATCGACCCTTGCACAAGCCGCCGACGGCATCCGCTAGACTCAACTACTACCGCCCCATGGACGAGACCCATCATCGATGAATGCGCCACTGCCTTCGCCTGACCAGACAAGAATCGCCGTCATCGGCCTGGGTTACGTGGGCCTGCCACTGGCAGTCGCCTTCGGCCGTCGCTACCGGACCCTGGGCTTCGACATCAATGGCAAGCGTATCGGCGAGCTGCGACGCCACCACGACCATACGCTGGAAGCTTCCGAAGAAGAGCTGCGTGCGGCCGAACACCTGGAATTCACCGACGATCCCGCTGCCTTGGCCGGCTGCAATGTCTTCATCATCACCGTGCCCACCCCGATCGACGAATACAAGCGCCCCGACCTGCGCCCGCTGGAATCGGCCAGCCGTACCGTGGGCCGGGCGATCGGCAAGGGTGGCGTGGCCATCTACGAATCCACCGTGTATCCAGGTGCCACCGAAGAAGTCTGCGTGCCGATCATCGAGCGCGAATCGGGACTGGAGTTCAACCAGGATTTCTACGCCGGCTACAGCCCGGAACGGATCAATCCCGGCGACAAGCAGCATCGCCTGGAGACGATCATGAAGGTGACTTCCGGCTCCACGCCCGAAGCTGCGGATTTCGTCGATGGCCTCTATCGCAGCATCATCACCGCCGGCACCCACAAGACCTCCAGCATCCGCGTGGCCGAGGCGGCCAAGGTCATCGAGAACACCCAGCGCGACGTCAACATCGCCCTGATCAACGAACTGGCGCTGATCTTCCACCGCCTCGGCATCGACACCCACGAGGTGCTGGAAGCCGCGGGCACCAAGTGGAACTTCCTGCCGTTCCGCCCCGGCCTGGTCGGCGGTCACTGCATCGGCGTGGATCCCTACTACCTGACCCACAAGGCCCAGCAGATCGGCTACCACCCGGACGTGATCCTGGCCGGGCGCCGGATCAACGACGGCATGGGCAGCCATGTGGCCCGTCGCGTGGCCAAGCTGATGGCCCAGCGCAATTTGCAGACCACGCAGTCGGACATCCTGATCCTGGGCCTGGCGTTCAAGGAAAACTGCCCGGACCTGCGCAACACCAAGGTCGTCGACATCGTCAACGAATTGCGCAGCTACAACGCCAACGTGCATATCCACGACCCTTGGGTGAGCGCCGACGAGGCACGCCACGAATACGGCCTGGACCTGATCGCGCAGCCCGGAACCGGGAAATACGATGCGGTGATCCTGGCCGTCTCGCACAACGAATTCATCGCCCTGGGTGCGGACGGCATCCGCGCCTTCGGCAAGCCCGGCGCCGTATTATTCGACGTCAAGCGCGCCCTGCCGCGCGCCAGCGTGGACGATTGCCTGTAGTTCCGGCTTCGCCCTTCCGCACCCTCGACCCAACAAGGATCCACATGCGCGTTCTGGTTACCGGCGCCGCCGGTTTCATCGGCTCACACCTCAGCGAGCGCCTGCTTGCGCGTGGCGACGAGGTGCTGGGCTACGACAACATGAATGCGTATTACGATCCGCGCCTGAAGGAAGCGCGCCTGGCCAAGCTCACGCCACAAGCCGGTTTCAGTTTCGTGCGCGCTTCGCTGGAAGACCGTGCGGCGCTGGAAGCCGCCTTCGACCAGTTCAAGCCGCAGCGCGTGGTCAACCTGGCCGCGCAGGCCGGCGTGCGCTATTCGCTTGAGAATCCACAGGCCTACATCGACAGCAACATCGTCGGCTTCATGAACATCCTGGAAGCCTGCCGCCATCGCGGGGTCGAGCACCTGGTCTATGCCTCATCCAGCTCGGTGTACGGCGCCAACAAGAAGTTGCCGTTCGCGGTCGAGGACAGCGTGGACCACCCCGTCAGCATGTACGCGGCGACCAAGAAGGCCAACGAACTGATGGCCCACACCTACAGCCATCTGTTCAACCTGCCGACCACCGGCCTGCGCTTCTTCACCGTGTACGGACCCTGGGGCCGGCCGGACATGGCCCTGTTCCTGTTCACCCGCAAGATCCTGGCCGGCGAAGCCATCGACGTGTTCAACCATGGCCACCACACCCGTGATTTCACCTACGTCGACGACATCGTCGAAGGCGTGATCCGCACCCTGGATCGCGTGCCCGGGCCCGACCCGGACCACGACCCGATGGCGCCCACGCCCGCCACTTCAAGTGCTCCCTACCGCGTCTACAACATCGGCAACCACCAGCCGGTCGAGTTGCTGCGCTACATCGAGGTGTTGGAAGACTGCTTGGGTCGCAAAGCTGAACGAAACCTGCTGCCGCTGCAGCCCGGCGACGTGCCCGACACCTACGCCGACGTGGAAGCCTTGCAGCGCGATACCGGCTATTCGCCTTCCACCTCGATCGAGACCGGGGTCAAGCGTTTCGTCGACTGGTACCGGAACTACTATCAAGGCTGAACAGGAGTGGCGATGTAACCGGATCTGGCCGCAATCGCCCGTTCGTGCCGTTACTTAGCTTTAAGTTACACACCACAGGGGATACACCAATGAAACGTGCCCTCCTGGGCCTTGTTGCCGCAGGCCTGATCTTGCTCCTTGGTGGCTGCGTCACCACTTCCGGCACCAGCACGCCTCCTCCCGCTCAATCCAACTTGAGCAAAGACGCCTACCGCATCGGCGTTGACGACATCGTACAGGTGTCGGTCTGGCGTAACCCCGAACTCGGCATCACCGTTCCGGTACGCCCGGACGGCATGATCTCGGTTCCACTGGTGGGCGATGTAGCCGCTGGGGGACGTACTCCATCTGAAGTGTCGAAAGACATCCAGGCAAAGCTCGCCACCTATGTGCGCGATCCGCAGGTCGCAGTGATCCTCACTGACTTGCGCAGTCATGAATACCTGTCCAGGGTGCGCGTCACCGGCGCAGTGCGGCAACCGATTTCCATTCCGTTCCGTCCCGGCATGACCGTATTGGACGCGGTGCTTGCCGCCGGCGGCGTCACCGAATTCGCTGCCTCCGACCGTTCCGACCTGTACCGCAAGAATGCCGACGAGACCCATACCTATCCCGTGCGGCTGGATCGCATCCTCAACCGTGGCGACCTTTCGACCAACTACCCCGTGTCGCCCGGCGACGTGATCACCGTACCCGAACGGACCTTCTGATGACCATGAGTGCATTGCCGGGGCGCCGCGTTGCTTCCACCCCCGCCAGCAGCGCGGAATTGGCGCCAAGCGAACTGCTCCAGATCCTCCTGCAGGAAGGCCGCCGCCGCCTGCCGACGCTGGTCGCCATCTTCGTCGGCATCGCCCTGCTTACCTTGGTGGTGGGATTGCTGCTGCCGAAGAACTACATGGTCTCGACCACCATCCTGGCCCAGGAGAGCGGCATCATCCAGCCGTTGCTGGAAGGTCGCGCCGTGGCGACCGGAGTCACCGACCGTGCCGGTATCGCACGGCAAGTGATCTATAGCCGACGTGTGCTGGAAGAAGCGCTCAAGACCGGCGGCTGGCTGGA
>JBOHXX010000282.1:0-4220 GCA_050737675.1 Pseudoxanthomonas sp. | reverse complement strand
GGTCGGCATTGATGCCGGTGCCGATTGCGGTTCCGCCCAGCGGCAACCGGCGCAGGCGCTTGAGGCTGTCCTGGATCCGGTCTTCGGCCGACTGCAATTGCGCCGACCAGGCCGAGAATTCCTGCTGGAAGGTCAGTGGCATCGCATCCATTAGGTGGGTACGGCCGGTCTTGACCACTTTCGCGAGCGACTTGCCGCGACGGTCGATGGTCCGGCGCAGGTGTTTCAACGCCGGCAACAGGTTCTCGACCACCGCCAGCTGCGCGGAGACGCGGATCGCGGTGGGAATGACGTCGTTGGAACTCTGGCCCAGGTTGACGTGGTCGTTGGGATGCACTTTGGCCTTGCCTGCCATCGACGCCAGCGTGGCGATGACCTCGTTGGCATTCATGTTGGACGAGGTGCCGGAACCGGTCTGGTAGATGTCGATCGGGAAATGTTCGTCGAACTCGCCATCGGCGACATGCAGTGCCGCATCGCGCACCGCTTTCGCCACGCCTTTCGGCAGCAGCCCCAGCCCGGCGTTGACCTCGGCGGCGGCAGCCTTGACCAGGCCCAATGCACGGATGAAGCCGCGCGGCATCGGCCGGCCGGAAATCGGGAAGTTCTCGACGGCGCGCTGGGTCTGCGCACCCCACAGGGCTGCAGCGGGCACCTGCAGTTCACCCATGCTGTCGTGTTCTGTGCGGAAGGACTGGCTCATCTGGACTCCTGGATTCACGGCTGGCGGCAAGCGCTGGTGGGCAATTCCAGCATACGCCACGGCCGGTGGCCGGCGTGTGGCGTAAACTAGCGCGCCCTCATCGACCGCACGCACCCATGTCGGAAGCCGCCCTGCTCGCCCTGTCACCGCTCGATGGCCGCTATGCCGGCAAGGTCGATGCCCTGCGCCCGATCTTTTCCGAATACGGCCTGCTCAAGGCACGGGTGAAGGTGGAAGTGGAATGGTTGCTGGCCCTGGCCGCCGAGCCGGGCATCGTCGAGCTGTCGCCGTTTCCCGATGCCGCTGTTGCCCGCCTGCGTGCGTTGGCAGCTGATTTCTCGACCGCCGATGCGGCGCGGGTGAAGGAAATCGAACGCACCACCAACCACGACGTGAAAGCGGTCGAATACTTCATCAAGGAACAACTGAAGAATGACGCCGCGCTGGGTCCGGCATTGGAGTTCGTGCACTTCGCCTGCACCAGCGAGGACATCAACAACCTCAGCTATGCACTGATGCTGGAACAGGGCCGCAGCGAAGTGCTATTGCCGGCGCTGGACAAGGTGATCGACCAACTGCGTGCACTGGCCCATGCCCAGGCTTCACAGCCGATGCTGTCGCGTACCCACGGCCAGACCGCTTCGCCAACCACGCTGGGCAAGGAAATCGCCAACGTCGTCGCCCGTCTGCAACGCCAGCGCCGGCAGATCGCCGCAGTCGAATTGACCGGCAAGATCAATGGCGCGGTCGGCAACTACAACGCCCACGTCGTCGCCTATCCGGAAGTCGACTGGCCGGCGTTCGCGCAGCGCTTCGTCGAAAGCCTGGGCATCGTCTTCAACCCCTACACCACCCAGATCGAGCCGCACGACAACGTGGCCGAGATCGGCGACGCCACCCGCCGCGCCAACACCATCCTGGTCGATCTTGCGCGCGACATCTGGGGCTATATCTCGCTCGGTTACTTCAAGCAAACCCTGAAGCAGGGCGAAGTCGGCTCCAGCACCATGCCGCACAAGGTCAATCCGATCGACTTCGAGAACGCGGAAGGCAACTTCGGCCTGGCCAACGCTTTGTTCGAACACTTCAGCGCCAAGCTGCCGATCAGCCGCTGGCAGCGCGACCTCACCGATTCCACCGTGCTGCGCGCGCTCGGCACCGCCTTCGGCCATACCCTGGTCGCACTGGACTCGCTGGGCAAGGGCCTAGGCAAGCTGACCGTGGCCCCGGAACGTCTCGATGCCGACCTGGACGCCGCCTGGGAAGTACTGGCCGAAGCCGTGCAAACGGTGATGCGCCGCCATGGATTGCCGAATCCGTACGAACAATTGAAAGCGCTGACCCGTGGACAGGGCATCACCCAACAGTCGATGTGGAAGTTCATCGAATCGCTGGAGTTGCCGGCGGATGCGAAGCAACGGTTGCTTGATCTGACACCAGGAAAATATATCGGCCTGGCCGAAAAACTCGCCGGGAATATTTGAAGCTCGTCATTCCGGCGCAAGCCGGGACCCATTTTGACGTTGCTTTTCTGTGTCGCCCAGGCAAATCAAGATCCGGATGGATGACCAGCCATTCGGCTGTTGAAAAGCACCTCCGGCTTACACCGGGATGACGAGCAAGAATCGATGAGCCAACCGATCACTGCAGAGAACCAATCCCAGGGAGTGCTCGAGATCGTCGGTCCTGACCTCGACGCCCTGCTCGACTTCTACCTGTCCATCGGCTTCATGCTCGAACGGCGCACGGGCGATTTCGCAGTCGTTCACTGGCACGGCCAGCGCCTGTTCCTGGCCGGTAATCCCGATGCGCCCATTCGCGATTGCTGGAGCAACTTGCGGATCATGGTCGCCGACGTGGATGCCCTGTGGCGCCAAGCCAACCGCTTGCAACTCAAGGTCGGCGCACCCATCGGTGATCGTTATTTCGGACTGCGCGATTTCGTGCTCGTCGACCCGGCCGGTTTCGGACTGCGCTTCGCCCAGGTCCTGGACCGATGAAATTATTGAATCAATACCTCAGGAATTCGCGCTTGCGATACAAATCACCTGTTTTCCTTCTGGCAGTGATTGCCTCCAGTGTCTCTGCGGCACCGCCCGCGCCGGCTACCGCCCCTTCATCCGGCAAGGCCTGCGCCGCCGACGCAGGATGGAATGATCCTGCCGAACCTCGCCAAATCCATGGCAACACCTGGTACGTCGGCACCTGTGGTCTCAGCGCCCTCCTGATCACCTCGCCGGAAGGCCATGTGCTGATCGATGGCGCAACCAGAAAAGCCGCGCCGATGATCGAGGAAAGCATCGTTGCACTCGGCTTCAAGCTCGAGGATGTCCGCTATATCCTCAATTCGCACGAGCATCTGGACCACGCCGGCGGTATCGCGCAATTGCAGCGCGACAGCGGCGCCACCGTCGCCGCCCGTAGCCAGGCAGCGGTCATCCTGGAGCAGGGCAAAAGCGACCGCAGCGATCCGCAGTTCCTGACTACCGGAGCCTTTCCACCCGTGACATCCGTGCACCGCATCGCGGACCGGGAAACCGTCATGCTCGGGCCAATCAAGTTGCAGGCGCACGCCACGCCCGGCCATACCCGGGGCAGCACCAGTTGGACCTGGCAGTCGTGCCAGTCCGGGCGCTGCCTGGACATCGCCTACGCCGACAGCCTGACTGCCATTTCCGACGAGGTTTATCGCTACAGCGATGAAGCCGCTCATCCGGGCGTACTGGCCGCTTTCCGTAAAACACTCGTCACCGTCGCCGGGCTTCCCTGCGATATCCTGCTCACCCCGCATCCGGGCGCCAGCAATTTGTGGTCGCGCATGGGCCCGGAAGCCACGGCACCGCTGGTCGACCCCACTGCCTGTCGCCGCTATGCCGCGACCGCCAGCACCAATCTGGACGCCCGGATCGCCAAGGAATCTGCAGGGTCAACACCATGATCGAAATCGACGCCACCAGAAATCAGCCGCTTGGCATGTCGGCCAAGGTGTTCCTGCGCGATTACTGGCAGAAGAAACCGCTGCTGATCCGCAACGCCTTGCCCGGTTTCGTCTCGCCGATCGAACCCGAGGACCTGGCCGGCCTGGCCTGCGAGGAAATGGCGTTGTCGCGGATCGTTTCCCACGATCGCGCGCGCGATGCGTGGACGCTGCGCAGCGGACCATTCGCCGAAGAGGAATTCCCCGACATGCCCGACCACGACTGGACCCTGCTGGTCCAGGACGTGGACAAATGGGACGTGGACGTACGCGAAGTCCTGCGGTATTTCGACTTCCTGCCGCGCTGGCGCATCGACGACTTGATGGTCAGCTTCGCAGCGACCGGCGGATCGGTCGGCGCGCACGTGGACCAGTACGACGTGTTCCTGCTGCAGGCCCAGGGCCAGCGGCGCTGGCAGATCGATGCCGGCTCCAACCCATCCCTGGCGTTCCGCGACGACGTGGAATTGAAGCTGCTGCGCGAATTCACCCCGACCCACGATTGGGTCCTGCAGCCTGGCGACATGCTCTACCTGCCTC
>JBOHXX010000281.1:0-4264 GCA_050737675.1 Pseudoxanthomonas sp. | reverse complement strand
CGAAGATCAGCAGGTGGTTGTTCAATTGCGGATGCAGGAAGGTGGCGACCGTGGCGATCAGCATGCCCAGGCCCGCCCAGCGGATGCCGCTGCGCGCGGTGATCGGCGAGGCCATGCGCTGCAGGCCGAGCAGGAACAGGGTCGCGGCGACCAGGTAACTGATCTTCACCAGGGTCGCGAGCAGTTCGGGAGTGACCCAGCTCATGGCTTGGCCTCCGACTTGGCGGCCGGTTTCTTGGAAGACTTGAACATGTCCAGCATGCGCTCGGTCACCACGTAGCCGCCGGCCGCGTTGCCCGCGCCCAGCAGCACGGCGACGAAGCCGATGACCTTCTCCAGCGTGGTATCGGCATGTCCCAGCACCAGCATGGCGCCGATCAGCACGATGCCGTGGATGAAGTTGGAACCCGACATCAGCGGCGTATGCAGGATCACCGGCACCCGCGAGATGATCACGTGGCCGGCGATGGCCGCCAGCATGAAGATGTACAGGGCCACGAAACCGTCGCTCATCCATTCTCTCCCCGGGCACCGTGCCCGATCCGCATCATAACCGGGCCCTGAATCCTTGGGCAGCAAGGTCAACCGATCCTTGCCGGTAGCGTTTCCTCCCCTGCACCACCCACCTGCACGAGAACATCGCCATGAGGAGCATCGTCATGAGACACAAGCACCTGTTTGTTCTGGCCGTACTGTTGCTGGGCATCGCCGGAACCGCCTCAGCCCGCGACCTGGGCGATCGCGTCGACCATCGCCTGGACCGCCGCGGCGACCGCATCGAGCATCGCCTGGACCAGAGGGGCGACCGCATCGAAGCCCGCTACGACCGGCGCGCGGACCGTGCCGACAACCATGGGCACGAGCGCCTGGCCAATCGCCTCGAAGCGCGCGGCAACCGTATCAATGCCCGCCTGGATCGCAAGGGACAGCGCGCGGACAACCGCCTCGACCGCCGCGGCGACCGCTTCGACCACCGCTGGGACCGCAGGCACTAAGCTGTGTTGGTGAGCCCCGACATCAGCCAGGCCGGCCTTGACCAGTCGCCGCAGAACGCCACGCGACCGCCTGCGGCGACGCTTGAGCTGTTCCTGGCCGATGTCGGCACCCGCGCCTTCCGCTTCGCCGAGGCCGGCCTGCGCAGCCGTGACGACGCGCTGGATGCGGTGCAGGACGCGATGATGAAGATGCTGGCCTACCGCGAACGACCGGCCGGGGAATGGACGCCGCTGTTCTGGAGCATCCTGCGGCGCAAGATCGTGGATGTGCAGCGACGCGGCAATTTCCGCCTGCGCCTGTTCGCGCCCGCCAGCGAGCGCAGCGAAGACAGCCTGGTCGACTGGGCCGATACCATGGCCGGCCCGTCACAAACCCATGACCAGCGCGAGGCCTATGCGGAGCTGACCAGGGTGCTGCGCGAGTTGCCCGCGCGCCAGCGCGAGGCTTTCACCTTGCGTGTATTCGAAGAGCTGGACGTGGCCGATACGGCGAAAGCCATGGGCTGCTCGGAAGGCTCGGTCAAGACCCATCTGTCGCGCGCGCGCGATGCACTGCAGAAACAATTGGAGGATTTCCGATGAAACCGGGGATCGACGAATCGTCAATCAGCAACAACGAAGCCTTCGACCACGACATGCGCCAACTGCATGCCACGGCCGTGGCCCACATTTCGCCACAGACCCTTGCCCGCCTGCGTGCAGCACGCCACGGCGCACGGACGGCTCCACAACGCGGGCATGCCTGGCGCTGGATCACGGCCAGTGCGTTCTCGGCAATGCTGGCGGTGGCCATCGGCGTGCAATTCCTGCCGCGGTCCACCCCGGTATCGACTGCCCAGCCGGTGGTCGCGACCATCGGCACGAGCAACGACTACAGCGACGGCGTGGCCACGCTGGACGAAAATCCCGACTTGTACCTGTGGCTGGCTTCCTCCGAAGCCGAGCCGTTGGCGATGGAGTAATCGAATGAAGACCCTATTTTCCCGATCCTTTCCGCTCGCACTGTTGTTGCTGGCCGGCAATGCGGTGGCGCAATCGGCACCCACCCAGTCATTGCCCGACTGGGACAAACTGACCCCGCAACAGCGCGAGGTGTTGATCGCACCGGTCCGGGAACGCTGGAACAGCGACCCTGAACAGCGCCCGCGCATGCTGGAACACGCCCAACGCTGGAAAACCATGTCCCCCGAGCAGCGCAAGCAGGCGCGCAAGGGCATGCGCCGCTTCGAAGGCATGAACCCGCAACAGCGCGAGGAAGCGCGCGTGCTGTTCGAGCAGATGAAGAGGTTGTCGCCGGAACAGCGCACCCAACTGCGCGAGGATTGGCGGCGGATGACGCCGGAGCAGCGTCGCGCGTGGGTGGAGAAGAACACGCCGAAAAGCCCCGTGCCCAATCGCTGATCGCATCAGCCGGAGATCCAGGACACCGATATTTCGCTGACGGACATGAAGATCGTGAAGCCTTGGAAGAATGCCTCGCTTGCCGGCGCTTCCAGTTCTATATTGCCGTTCTCAAGCAGATTGGGCGTGAAAGCGCGCTTGACCAGCTCCACGGCGATTTCCTTCGCCTCGCGCTCGGACCAGTAGGTCGAGACCGTCGCCAGTAGTTGTTTCACCGCAAGTTCGGTCGGCGGACGACGTCCATGGGGGAACCGGATCGTGACGCTGGTGCCGAGGTCATAGCACCCGCCCTGCCCTGCGCTGACCAGATCACCGGACGGCAAGCGCCATTCGACAACACGATTGGCAAGATCCACCCGTCCGCCTGGAATGCGGACTGCCAACTCCTGCAACTGCTGCACGATGTATGCCTGGTCAAAGCTGCAATCGCTTGGCAGGTCTTCCGCAACCGCGGACCCCGGCAACAGGGACAGTAGCAGGATGAGCGCGTGCCGCTGCACGTCCTACGGACTGACCACGACTTCCGGCCACCGCGTCTTCGCCAGCAACTCGTCATTCCAGTCGAAATTGATCGCCCCTTCCTTGACGAACAGCGCCACGAAATTGAACACGTTGCGCGAATACATTTCGCTGGCGTGGACCGCGCCCATGCTGGCCAGGTTGAGCGGGCCGGCGACGGTGACGCCGTTGTGTTCGATGGTTTCGCCGGGCCTGGTGGCTTCGCAATTCCCGCCGGTTTCCGCGGCCAGGTCCACGATCACGCTGCCGGGCTTCATCGCTTCGACCATGGTCATGGTGATGATCTTCGGCGCGGGACGGCCCGGCACCGCCGCGGTGCAGACCACTACGTCGATGCCCTTCAGGTGATCGGCCAGGCGACGCTGCTGCTCGGCGCGTTCCTCGTCGGTGAGTTGGCGCGCATAACCGCCCTCGCCCGCGGCGCTGACGCCCAGGTCGAGGAACTTGCCGCCCAGCGATTCGATCTGCTCGCGGGTTTCCGGACGCACGTCGAAACCTTCCACCTGTGCGCCTAGGCGCTTGGCCGTGGCGACACCCTGCAGGCCGGCAACGCCGGCGCCGACGATCAGCACCTTGGACGGACGGATGGTGCCGGCAGCGGTGGTGAGCATGGGGAAGAACCGTGGCGCCAGTTGCGCGGCGATCAGCACCGCCTTGTAACCGGCCATGCCGGCCTGCGAACTAAGCACATCCATCGACTGCGCACGCGTGGTGCGCGGCAGTTTTTCCAGCGGGAAGGCGAGAATGCCGCGCGCCTTGAGCGCATCGCCACGCGCCGCGTCGGCCTGCGGCTGGAGCATGCCGACCAGGGTGGCGCCTTGTTTCAACTGACCGATGGCCGCCGGATCCGGCGACTGCACGCACAGGACCAGGTCGGCCTGGGCCGGCGTATCGGCGGTGGCCAACTGCGCGCCGGCGTCGAGGTAAGCCTGGTCCACGAAGCCGGCACTGCGCCCCGCACCGCTCTCGACCTTGATGCTGGCGCCCGTGGCCACGAGCTTCTTCACCGTTTCCGGGGTGGCGGCCACACGGCGCTCGCCCGGCGCCGTTTCCTTCAACACCAGCACTACAATCGCCATGTTCCCCTCGCCTGTCGGATTCCGGACTGCCGATGCTAGCAAAGCGCGAGGAGGAAGGCGCACGAAGGGGGAAACCCTGGGTGGGAGTGAGGCGTGAGGTGGCTTCTGGCTTCTGGCTTCTGGCTTTGGCTTCTGCTGTTGCCTGTGAAACCCCGTGAGGCGCGGCAAGCGGGACCGGATAAACCCCGAAGGGGCGGCGCACAAGGATGTGCGCCGTTTCCGTAGGCGCAGGATGCGCCTTACGGAAATTCCCGGCCCGCTTGCGAACCC
>JBOHXX010000280.1:0-4287 GCA_050737675.1 Pseudoxanthomonas sp. | reverse complement strand
CGTGGCTGAAGAGCGTCGCGGGCAGGGCCCGCTCCTACGCCCCGAAGGAAGTCCCCTCGGGGGACAGGATCAGAAGCCGGCAGCCTGGCCATCCTTGCGACTTTCCGAAGCGCCGAAATACACCCCGGTCTGCGGATCGCGGCGGATCGCCTGGTAACCGCCGTACGGGCCCAGCGCCCATTCCACGTGATGGCCCTTGTCCATCAGCGCGCGGATGGTTTCGTAGGCAAACCCGTTCTCCAGCTGGACCACGCCGCCATCGCTCATCGCGGCGTTCTGCCCGGTCGGTTCGGTGTCGCCGTCGTGCTGGATGCGCGGCGCATCGCCGGCTTCCTGCAGGTTCATGTGGAAATCGACCAGGTTCATCACGATCTGCACGTGGCCTTGCGGCTGCATCGCCCCGCCCATCACCCCGAAGCTGACGTAGGGTTTTCCGTCTTTGGTGATGAACGCAGGAATGATGGTCTGGAACGGACGCTTGCCCGGTTCGTACGTATTCGGATGGCCGGGCTTGAGCACGAACATCTCGCCGCGGTCCTGCAGGATGAAGCCCAGTCCCGGCGGCGCCATGCCGCTGCCCATGCCGCGGTAGTTGGACTGGATCAGCGACACCATCATGCCGCTGGCATCGGCGGTAGTCAGGTAGATGGTGTCGCCTTCATCGAGTTCGGCCGGCGTGCCCGGCTGCACTTCGCGCAGGGGCTTGTCGGCGGAAATCAGCTTGCGGCGCTGGTTCGCATACGCCTTGGAAATCAGCTTGGCCACTGGCGCCGGCTGGAACGCCGGGTCGGCATACCAGCGCGCGCGATCGGCGAAGGCGAGTTTCTTGGCTTCGACGAACAGATGCACGTGTTCGGCACTGCCGAACGGGATCTTCGAGAAGTCATAGCCTTCCAGCACGTTGAGCATCTGCAGCGCGGCGATGCCCTGGCCGTTCGGCGGCAGTTCCCACACGTCATAGCCGCGGTAGTTGGTGCTGACCGGTTCGACCCATTCGCCGTGGTGGGTGGCGAGGTCCTCATAACTCAGGAAGCCGCCATTGGCCTTGAAATAAGCATCGATGGTGTGGGCGATGTCACCCTTGTAGAACGCATCGCGGCCACCGTCGGCGATCTTCTGCAGGGTGTCGGCGAGGTTCGGGTTCTTCCACAGCTCGCCGGTGCGCGGCGCGCGGCCATCGATCGTGAACTGCTCCTTGAAGCCCGGATACGGCGACAGCTTCGGCACCGAACGGCCCCAGTAATAGGCGATGGTCTCGGCCAGCGGATGGCCTTCGCGCGCGTAGCGGATGGCCGGGGCCAGCACGTCGCGCATCGGCGCCTTGCCGAAGCGGCCGTGCAGGGCGAACCAGCCATCGACCGCACCCGGCACGCTGACCGGCAACGGGCCCAGTGGCGGGATGTCGGTGAGGCCCTGTTCCTGGAAATATTCGAGCGTGAGCGACTTCGGCGAACGTCCCGAGCCGTTGTAGCCGTAGAGCTTCTTGGTCTTCGGATCCCAGACGATGGCGAACAGGTCGCCGCCGACACCGCTGCCAGTCGGCTCCATCAAACCCAGCGCCGCATCGGCGGCGATCGCCGCATCGACCGCGCTGCCGCCGTTCTTCATTACGTCCAATGCGATCTGCGTGACCAGCGGATGCGAGGTCGCCGCCATCGCGTGCGGGGCGATCACTTCCGAACGGGTGGCGAAATCGCGACCGGTGATGCGGTCGGCGGCCACGGCCGGCAGCGCAAGCAGCAAGGCGGATACCAGCATCAATCGGCGCATCGTCGTTCTCCTCGGAATGTTTTACCGGCGCGCCTGCAGGCACGCCCGTCTACTATTCGCTCAGCTGCGCCGGAACCAGCCGGTGATGCTGTAGCGGTTTTCCTTCGCCCACGGCGCCAGCAGGCTGACCTGGTGCATCTGCGGCACGCGGAACAGGCTCAACGAGTTCCAGTGCGGGGTGAAGGTTTCCACCACGTCCTGGCTTTCATCGAGGAATTGCAGCAACCCGCCCCAGTCGGCCTGCCAGTCGTGGCCCAGGTTGATCACGTAGGCGAAGGCGCGATCCTCCTCGCCGGACTTGTCGTTGTGCATCTTCAGGAAATGGCCGGGGCGATAACGCGCGGCGATGGCGCTGACCATGCGGATGCCGCCGTCGCCGGTCAACTCGCGGGCGAATTCCAGGAACGGCGGGCTGTTGAGGAAATCCACGACCACGTGCAGCAGCAGGCCCGGATCCAGTCCGTCGCGCCGGGCATCGATCATGCGGTAGCGGTCGAAGACGAATTCGAAATCGTCGCGCGCGCGTTCGTACAGGCACTGCAGCATGTCCTGGTGCTGCGCGCCGTCAGGCGCGCCGGAGCCATCCACTCCCGGCGGCAAAGGCCGGTCGCTGCGCACGGCGGTAGTCCACGGGACTTCCTTCCGCAGGCAATCGTGCAGCCGCTGGGCGGAAGGCTCCTGCAGGAATCGCGGTATCTGTACCCGGCCGTGGCCGAGCAGGCGTGCACGGTACCGGGTTACATCCAGGTCGTTGCTGATCATCGTGCTGCGTGCGTTATCGGTATCGTGGCGTGGACCAGGTTCGCCACGACGCCGATTCTGTCATGCGTGACGGCGCTATGGCCAAACCGGTGGATTGGCCTGCCAGGCGGCGAAAACCTCGGCCAGGCGCTTGCGTTCCGAATCGCTCCAACCCGGCAACAGGGTGGGGAAATTGGCCGGGTCGCCCCACTGGTTGGGCTCCGTTCGCACCGATGCCGCATACCACTGCAACGCTTCAGGCTTGCGATCCAGGTCCCACAGGACCAGGGCCAGGGTCGGTGGCGCCCACGACGGCGAACCGAAACCGTTGGCGAGCTCTGTCCACTGCGCCAGTGCGGCCGGCTTCTGGTCCTGACGATAAAGGTCCCAGCCATAGTTCCAGCGCACCGCGCGCCCCAGGGTGCCACGGCCTTCGGTGTTGCCCAGTGCTTCCTGGTAGAGCTTCTCGCCCAGCTCGATCCGACCCTGGCCCATCGCCACGTGGGCGAGTTGCGCGGTGGATTCGACCCGGTTGCGTCCACGCTCGATCTGCTTCACCAACTGCTCGGCAAGGGGCTCACCCTCGCCTTGAACGGCCACGATCAACCGCGCGGTGTTGCGATCTGCGTCGAAATAGAATTCCTTCGGTTTCGCCAGCGTCTGCGCCTGTGCGGCAAACGCAACAAACGTCAAGGCGGCGGCCAAGGCCAATCTTTGCAAAGTCATGTGGTTCCCCCTCACAGCGACACCCTCCCCAAGCCCATCCTAACCGCTGCAGCGCACAAATATCGAGTGATAAAGGTCACGAAAAGTCCCGCTGCTACAATTTCGCACCTTCGCGCCGGGTGTTCGCCCGGACGCAACCAGCCGCCGCAACCCCCGGGCCAGCCATGACCAGCACCGCCGAACTCACCTCCCCCTCGTCCGCCAACACCCCGCAGATCGGGGTGCTGGACAACGACTATTCACTGGAACACAAGTACACCCGCACCGACGGCCGCATCTACCTGAGCGGGGTCCAGGCGCTGGTCCGCCTGCCGCTGATGCAGCGCCTGCGTGACCAGGCCGCGGGACTGGACACGGCCGGCTTCATCAGCGGCTATCGCGGTTCGCCGCTGGGCGGTTTCGACCTGGAGCTGTGGCGGGCGAAGAAGCACCTGGCCGAGGCGCAGGTGAAGTTCATTCCCGGGCTGAACGAGGACCTGGGCGCGACCATGGTCTGGGGCACCCAGCAGACCAACCTTTTCCCCGGCGCCAAGGTCGAGGGCGTGTACTCGATGTGGTACGGCAAGGGCCCGGGCGTGGACCGCTGCGGCGACGTGTTCAAGCATGGCAACGCCGCCGGCACCTCGAAGCACGGCGGCGTGCTGGCGATGGCCGCCGACGACCACAACTGCCGCAGCTCGACCCTGCCGCACGGGTCGGAAGACGAATTCGTCAGCGCGATGATGCCGGTGCTGAACCCGGCCGGCGTGCAGGACATCCTCGACCTGGGCCTGGTCGGCTGGGCGATGAGCCGTTACACCGGGCGCTGGGTCGGCTTCAAGACCATTGCGGAGACGGTGGAATCGTCGGCGTCGGTGGAAGTGAATCCGTTCGCGCGCCGCATCGTGCTGCCCGAAGATTTCGAGATGCCGGTCGGCGGCTTGAATATCCGCTGGCCCGACCCGCCGCTGGACCAGGAGATGCGACTGCACCGTTATGCGGTGAAAGCTGCGCAGGCGTTCGCACGTGCGAACGGGGTGGACCGGATCGTGCGGGATTCGCCGCGCGCGC
>JBOHXX010000279.1:0-4365 GCA_050737675.1 Pseudoxanthomonas sp. | reverse complement strand
GTGGATGAACAGGTGTGGGGTCCGCTGGAGTAGCGGTCAGCGTGGACGCCTGCGGAACCATGCGGCGATGCTCAATCGCTCGCGCGTCGCCGGCAGCACTTCGTGCTCGATCTCGCTCGAGAAAATGATGCTGGTTCCCGCGTGCGGCAATACGTCGATCGATCCCTGCGGCAGATGCAGGCGCAGGGCGCCACCCTCGTCCTGCCGCCAATCGTGGTTGAGGTAACTCACCAGCGACAACACGCGCGCATTGCTGTCGTGGAACTGGTCGCGATGACGGTGGTAACGGGCGCCGACCGGATAACAGGCGAAGTGCGCTTCCTCTTCCTCCAGGCCCAGGTACAGGTGCTGGTTCAACGACACGCGCAGCGCCTGCAGGCTGGAAAGGAACGAGGCGGCTGCAAGACCGGAATCGCCATCCAGCCATTGGGTGTCGTCGCCACGGATGGCGATGCGCAGATGGCGTTGATTGCCATGGCCGACCTCGGCGGCTCGCAAGGTGCCGGCGGCTTGGGACTGCTTCAGTGCATCGTGCAATGCCTTGCCGACCCGGGGCGCGGGGAAATCCGATAACAGGCACGCGCCATGTTCACCCAGGGCCCCGGCAAGCGCGGCTGGGTCATGCAGGACCGCCACGGGCAGGGAAGGCATGCCGGTATGATAAGCGCCAGGCACTCCGAGAACGCTCACGAGAACTATCAATGTTCCCCAGAATCCCCAAGATCACCCAGGCGTTGATGATCGCCAACGTGGTGGTATTCCTGCTGCAGCAAGTGCTGGGCGACGAAGCGCTGGACTCGATGAAGCTGTGGTCAATGGGCCCGAATGGGTTCGACCTGTTTTCCGCAGGCTATGAGTTCAAGCCCTGGCAGCTGTTGACCTACGGCTTCATGCACGGCAGTTTCACCCACCTGCTGTTCAACATGCTCGCGCTGTACATGTTCGGGGCGCCGTTGGAATACACCTGGGGCGACCGTCGTTTCCTCACCTACTTCCTGGTGTGCCTCGTCGGTGCTGGTGTATTGCAGTTGCTGGTCGGCTGGTGGACGGTCTCGCACGGCGGCCAACCCTATCCGACGGTCGGCGCGTCCGGCGGCGTGTTCGGCCTGTTGCTGGCCTACGGCATGCTGTTCCCCAACCAGCGGGTGATGTTGTTGTTCCCGCCGATCCCGATGAAGGCGCGCACCCTGGTGATCGTCTATGGCGCGGTCGAGCTGATGCTGGGCTTCACCGGCTGGCAACCGGGCGTAGCCCATTTCGCCCACCTGGGAGGAATGCTGTTCGGATGGTTGTTGATCCGCTATTGGCGCGGGCAGTCGCCGTTCAACAAACGCCGTCCGCCGGGGCCACGGATCGTTCGTTGATGTGGGAATGTGTAGGGTCTGCGGGTTTGTGGGAGAGGCGTCCCCCCGGGGAACACGGCTCCCACAGGCTGAAAGATCCCACAAGACCAATAAAAAACGGCGCGAAGACTCGCGCCGTTTTCGTTTGCGGTTGTTGCGTGGGACTCAGCGCCAGATCTTGATCTGCTCCGCATCGCTGCGGCGCATCGGCTGGCCGGCCTTGCAAGTGAAGGATGCGCTGAATGCGGGCAAGTTGGCCAAGGGGCCGTTGCTGCGCCACTGGCCTGGGGCGTGCACGTCGGTGGTGATGCGCTGCGCGGCTTCGCTCGGGGACACCTGCTGCGCCCATAGTTCGGACCATGTGCGGAACAAGGCCTGCTTGGCGCCCAGGTTCGGCGCCAACTGGGCGTTGGTGAAGGCATCCCAGGCCAGTTCCACGCCGGCCAGGTCGGCGATGTTCTCGTCCTGGGTCAGGTTGCCGTTGACCTTGGCGTTGGCGACGCCGGGATAGGCGTAGCCGGCGTACTGCGTGGCCACGCGCGTGCCGATCGCCTCCCAGGCGGCCAGGTCGGCGGGCGTCCACCAGTCGCGGATTTCGCCACTGGCATCGATCATGCGGCCGCGCTTGTCGAAACCACGGCTCAATTCATGCCCGACCAGCGCGCCGTAGGAACCGTACAGCGCCGAATCGCCACGGCTCACGTCGAACACCGGTGCCTGCAACACCGCCGCGGTCACGATCAGCCGGTTCTGGGCCGGGTCGTAGGCCAGCGCGGGTTGCTGCGGCAGCACGTCCCAGCGACGGTCGGCGTTGCCCTTGCCGATGCGCTTCATTTCCTCGCGGTGGCGCCAGGTGGAAGCGATCAGGATGTTGCTGCCGAAACTGCCGCGGCCCATCGGCTGCACGCTGTAGTCGAGGTCGCGGCGCGGGGTGCCGATCTCGATCTTCAGCCTGTCGATCTTGGATTTGGCCTCGGCCTTGGCCGGGGCGCTCATCCAGGTGTTGCGCTCGATGCCGCGCTCAAGCGCGTCGCGTACGTCCTTGGCAACCGATTCGGCCTTGCTCTTGCTGGCCGAGGGCAGGTAACGCGCCGCATATTCGCGGCCCAGCATCGGGCCGGCCGCGGTATTGATCGCGTCCAGCACCTGCTGCCAGCGTGGCGCCGGGGCGGCTTCGCCGCGGAGTACGCGGCCACGGAATTCGAATGAGGCATCGCGATACGACCTGGCCAGGTACGGCGCCATCGCGTCGCCGACCTGCCAGCGCAGATAGGTCTTCCACTGGTCGGGCTTGATGCTGGCGACCAGGGTATTGAGCTGGGCGAACAAGGCAGGGTTGGCCAACGACACCGTATCGTCGTTGATGCCCTGGGCCTTGAGGAAGGCATCCAGCTGCAGGTTCTTGTATTGCTTGGCCAGGTCCTTGGTGGCGACCGGCACGTAGTTCGCCAGCGGATTACCCAGCTCGAGCAGCGGTCGCGATGCCTGCGCGATGCGCGTTTCCAGGTCGATGACCTGGTTGGCCTCGGCCTCGAGTTTGTCGGCCTTGGTGCCGGTCAGGGCGAGGATCTGCTTAACGTAACCGCGGTAACGGCCGAGCAATTCGCGGGTCTCGGCATCGGTGCGGGTGTAATAGGCCGGGTCGGGCAGGCCCAGGCCGCCCTGCGAGAAATAACCGATATGGCGGTCCAGCGCCTTCAGGTCCACGTCCGGGCTGAAGTTGAAGACCACCGGGATGCCGACCTGGTGCAACGCGGCGATTGCAGCCGGCACATCCTTCGACTTCTTGATGCCATTGATGCGACCCAGCAGCGGGGCGATAGGCTTGGCGCCATCGGCTTCCACCGCGGCCTCGTCCAGGCCGCTGGCCCAGAAATCGCCGAGCAGCTTCTGCACGTTGCCCTGCGGCGCCTGCATGGAAGCGTCGAGCAGGTCCTTCTGTTGCTGCTGGCTGCGCTCGCGCAATTGGCCCAGGGCGCTCAGGGAACCGGTATCGGACGGCAATGGGTTGGCCTTCAACCAGGCGGCATTGGCGCTGGTGTAGAAATTGCTACATTCGGCGCTGACCGCAGGCGCTTTCGCTGCTTTCTTCTTCTTGGCGGCCTGTGCATCGGTGGCACCGAATGCGACCACCAGGGCCAGGGCGAGCAGGGTGGGCTTGCTGAGGGCGAGACGCAGATGCGGCATCAGGGAATTCCGTGGCGTTGAAGTGCACGGATTCTAGCAAGGGTGCGGCGTGCGGCCCTGAATGTGGTCCGCAAAAACGAAGGCCCGGACGATGCCGGGCCTTCGGGATCCTCCAGCGGGGGTAGGGACTTGCTGGATGAGGAGTGAGCGGAGAGGAGAGGAGTGAGAAGTGAGCAGGAGAGCAGAGAGTGGGAGAGCAGCTTTGGCTTTTCTCTCACTCCTCACTCCTCTCCCCTCGTTCCTCGCTCTCCCCGGCTTACCAGATCACGACCTTCGCGTCCGCGCCACGCACCATCGGGTCCCCGGCCTTGCACTGGAACGCGGCGGTGAATGCGGGCATGTTCGAGGGCGCGCCGATCGCGCGGAACTTGGCCGGCGAGTGCGGATCGGCGTTGAGCAGCACCAGTTGCGCCTTGTCGCGGATGTTGCCGCGCCAGACCCGGGCCCAGCTGAGGAAGAAACGCTGGTCGCGGGTCAGGCCGTCGATCATCGGGTCGGGCTTGCCGCCATCGGCCGCCTGCAAGGCGTCGTAGGCGAAGTTGAGGCCGCCGAGGTCGCCGATGTTCTCGCCCATGGTCAGCTTGCCGTTGACGTGGTTGTCCGGATGGTCGGCCAGCGGCACGTAGGCATCGAACTGCGCGGCAAGCTTGGCGGTGCGCTGCTCGAAGCGGTCGCGGTCCTGCTGCGTCCACCAGTTGACATTGTTGCCGGCGCCGTCGAACTGGCTGCCGCTGTCGTCGAAGCCGTGGCCGGCTTCGTGGCCGATCACCGCGCCGATGCCGCCATAGTTGATCGCATCGTCGCCGTCGGCGTAGAAGAACGGCGGCTGCAGGAT
>JBOHXX010000278.1:0-4389 GCA_050737675.1 Pseudoxanthomonas sp. | reverse complement strand
CTTCACCCGATGCCGAAAAGAAGCACGAGCTCGCGCCCATGGGGCGCTCCTACATGGGCTGGAAACGGCCTTCGCGCAGGAAATGCACCGCCTGCCGGGCGGCATCCGCCGAGAACACCAGGCCGCTGTGGCTGCAGGCGACCACGCAATGGTCGGCCAGTCCCGGCAGGCGGGTCTCTTCCAGGGCCACGGTGCCATCGGATTCGCCATTGAAACGGGTGAAATACCGGCCCAGGCCATGGGCTACGTTGCCCGCGACCATGCCGACCGGAGCCTTGCCTTCCCAGCGATCGAAGCCAGCCTGCAACAGCCCGGCGCTACGGCCGAGCGCCGGCGCTGCCCAGGCATTTCCGGCCAGGCCACGCGCCGCATCACTGCCGCGCAAGGGCGTGCCCAGGCAGACCACGCGCGTCACCGGCAGTTCCGGCCTCTGGTTCAGTGCCTGCAGCGCGACCAGGCCGCCCAGGCTGTGCCCCAGAAGCGCGACCGGCTCGCTGTCCTGCAGGCGTGCTATCAACCGCGGCACCGCCACGTCGGGACCACCGAGCACGCTGGGATAACCGAACACTTCGGTCTCGAATCCCGCCGCACGCAAGCGTGCCGCCAGTGGAACCAGCCAGGCCTTTGCATTCCAGATGCCGTGCAGCAGCAGGACGCGTGGCTTGCGGCTTTCCTCCACGCAGGCTGGATCAGCCGCAATCAAGATGGGTGATGGTGTTGTCGGCGTCGAGATGGACATTGATCCTGTCCTGGCGGAAATCCAGGGTCACCACCTGACCCGGCGCCATCGGGCGGATCAGCCCCGCCCCGCTTTGCTGCCATACCTTCTTCATCACTTGTTCGTCGGCCTTCTGGCCCACCGCCCATGAAACAGGAGCGGCGTCGCAGCGGCCATCGCCCTTCACCGTCGGACCGCCCTCGGCGGGTTGCAACGGAGCGGAGGTGCATGCCACAAGCGCCGGAAACAGCAGGATCACAATCAGGAAACTACGGTTCACCAGTCATCTCCATGCGGGCACGGACGCCGTGTAGCGAGTCTAGCAGCGGTTTCAGCGCGCGCCAGCGCTGCGACGCAGGATGAATTCGTCGTCCAGCGTGTCGCCGACGGGAAACTTGTATTCTCCAACGCGCTGGAAGCCGTAGCGCGCATAGAAACGCTGCGCCCCCAGGTTCTCCGACCACACGCCGATCCACAAGGTGCGCGGGCCATCGCGTTCCAGCCATTCCAGCGCGGTCTCGAACAATTTCGCGCCCCAGCCCTGGTTGTGGGCCTCGCGCAGCACGTACAGCCGCTTGAGTTCACCATCGCCAGCCGCGACTTCCGGATGCGGCAGGCCGCAGGCGCCTGCGCAGGCATGCCCGACGGCCACGCCATCGCGCTCCAGCAGCCACATCGCGGCGGAGTCTTTCTCCAGCATTTCCCGCTGCGCGGCGGGCGAATAGGAATTCAACAGGAAATAGGCCAGGTCTTCCGGCGGATACAGGTGCCCGAACGTCTCCACGAACGTATCGGTGGCGATGCGCGACATCGCCTGCGCATCGTCCGGCGTGGCGCGGCGGATCAGGAATTCGTCGCTCATCGTTGCCTCATGCGGATGGTTTTTCCCCGCGCGGCCGCACCGACACATGCACCTCGGCCAGTTGCGCGTCCGGGATCGGCGACGGCGCGCCGGTCATCAGGCATTGCGCCGTGGTGGTCTTGGGGAAGGCGATGACGTCGCGGATCGATTCGGTGCCGGCCATCAGCGCGGCGATGCGGTCGATGCCGAAGGCGATGCCGCCATGCGGCGGTGCGCCGTACTTCAGCGCGTCGAGCAGGAAACCGAACTTGGCCTCCGCTTCCTCCGCGCCGATGCCGAGCAGCTCGAACACCGCGCTCTGCATGTCCGGGCGATGGATGCGGATCGAACCGCCGCCAATTTCATTCCCGTTGAGAACCATGTCGTAGCCGCGCGACACCGCGGTCTTCGCATTCGCGCGCAGGTCGGCGATGTCGTCCACCGCGGGCGCAGTGAAGGGGTGATGCAGGGCAACGTAACGCTGTGCCTCTTCGTCCCATTCGAACATCGGGAAGTCGGTGACCCACAGCGGCGCCCA
The DNA here is from genome assembly GCA_050737675.1 of Pseudoxanthomonas sp. Classification (GTDB taxonomy): domain Bacteria; phylum Pseudomonadota; class Gammaproteobacteria; order Xanthomonadales; family Xanthomonadaceae; genus Pseudoxanthomonas_A. The sequence goes on along the minus strand of JBOHXX010000278.1, from coordinate 2,292 downwards.
ACGATCTTCCACCAGGTCCAGGTCCTTTCCGACCTTCAGCCGCAGCGCGCCCATGAAGTCGCTGACCGTGTTGTATTTGCCGGCGCCGAAGAACACCAGGTCGCCATTCTTCAAACCAGTCGCCGCAATGAGTTCGGCGAATGCGGCTTCGGCGAAGAACTTGGCGATCGGCGAAGTGACCTCGCCGTTCTCACCCAGCTTGATATAGGCCAGGCCCTTGGCACCGTACTTGGCCGCGTGCGCGCCCAGGTCGTCGATCTGCTTGCGCGACAGCACCGCGCCGCCGGGGATGCGCAGCGCGGCGATGCGCCCTTCCGGATTGCTGGCCCAATCGGTGAACACCTTGAACTCGCTGTCCTTGACCAGATCGGCGACGTCCACCAGCTCCAGTGGATTGCGCAGGTCCGGCTTGTCCGAACCGAAGCGGCGCATGGCTTCTGCATAGGTCAGGCGCGGGAATTCTGCGGCCAATTCGACCTGCATCACCTCGCGGAACACCGTGCGGATCATGTCCTCGGTGGTGTCCTGGATGTCGCGCTCACGGACGAAGGCGAACTCCATGTCCAGCTGGGTGAACTCGAGCTGGCGGTCGGCACGCAGCGCTTCATCGCGGAAGCAACGCGCGATCTGGTAGTAGCGGTCGAAGCCGGCCACCATCAGGATCTGCTTGAACAGCTGCGGCGACTGCGGCAACGCGTAGAACTCGCCCGGATGCAGGCGCGCCGGGACCAGGAAGTCGCGCGCGCCTTCCGGCGTGGCCTTGGTCAGGATGGGGGTTTCGATGTCCTGGAAATCGCGCGCATCCAGCCACTGGCGCAATGCGGCCACGAGTTTGGTGCGGGTGCGCATCATGCGCTGCATTTCCGGGCGGCGCAGATCAAGATAACGGTACTTCAGGCGGATTTCCTCGCCCGCGTTTTCATGCGCATGGAAAGGCAGCGGCTCGGCCTTGTTGAGGATCGTGATCTTCGTGGCGACCACTTCCACCTTGCCGGTGTGGATCTTGTTGTTCACGCTCTGGCGGGCGCGGACCACACCCTCGACCTGCAGCACGTCCTCGTAGCCCAGGCTGGCGGCGATCTTGAAGGCTTCGACCTGCTCCGGCTCGACCAGCACCTGGACGATGCCGTGGTGGTCGCGCAGGTCGATGAAGCACAGGCCGCCCAGGTTGCGGGCGACATCGGTCCAGCCGCACAGGGTGACGGACTGGCCGGTCAGGGCCTCGTCGATGAGGCCGCAGAAATGGGTACGCATGGGGAACTCCGGAAGCGGTTCCGGCCAGAGCGGGCCGGAAAGCCGGCTATTTTGGGGCCGTGGCCCTGCCCGGGCAAATCACGCCCCTCATCGGGGCTGAATAGACCGGGTGTATATTCCGGCCCACCATCCCGCCGTCCCTGGAGACTGCCATGTTGCGCATGTTGTCAGCCACGCTCGTAGTGCTCGGTTTGCTCCTCGCAGTCCCCACCCCCGCCCAGGCCCAGATCCAGACCAAGGCCTACGCCCCGGAGAACCTGCGCAGCCTGTCGCGCAACGACCAGGAACGGGTCATCGGCCAGGAATACTCGGAACAGTCGCGCGGCCGCCGCATCCCCGATGACCAGTTGCGCTTCTATATCGACCAGGTGAATCGCTCCAGTTGGGGCTTCAGCCGGATCAAGCAGGACATCGCCACTTCGCTGGGCGGCAATGGCGGCGGCTGGAATCCCGGCAACGGCACCGGTACCGTGCTGTGCGAAAGCAACGACAACCGCCGCCGCCAGTGCAACACCGGTTTCCGCGGCCGCGCGGCGCTCAGCCAGAACATTTCCAGCACGCGCTGCATCGAAGGCCAGAACTGGGGCAGCGGCAACGGCTTCGTCTGGGTCGACCGCGGTTGCCGTGCGCGCTTCGTGGAAGGTTCCCTGGGCGGCGGCAATGGCGCCACGGTGCGCTGCGAAAGCACCGACAATCGCTACCGCGAATGCAATACCGGTTTCCGCGGCAACGCCACCCTCACCCGCAAGCTTTCCGACGCGCGCTGCACCGAGGGCGAGAGCTGGGGCCAGCGCAACAACGGCACGGTCTGGGTGGATCGTGGCTGCCGGGCCGAGTTCACCGACGGCAATGGCAGTTGGAACCCGGGCGGCGGCAACAGCAATTACAGCGTCACTTGCAGCAGCCAGAACAACCGCCGCAACACCTGCGCCTGGAACAGCCGCTATGGCCGCCCGTACCTGATCCAGCAGATCTCCTCCGACAGCTGCCGCGAAGGCACCAGCTGGGGCTACCTGAGCAACCAGATCTGGGTGGACC
>JBOHXX010000277.1:0-4391 GCA_050737675.1 Pseudoxanthomonas sp. | reverse complement strand
GGCCCTGCCCGCGATGCTTTTGCCGGTGAATCAAAAGCATCGCGGGCAGGGCCCGCTCCTACAGTGATCAGGCGCCGAAGCGTTCCGCGTCCATCGCCATCAATGGCGCCGCACCGGATTCGATGGCCGCGGCATGGCTCAGCGTGCGCGGCAGGATGCGGGCGAAGTAGAAACGCGCGGTTTCCAGTTTGGACTGCTTGAATGATTGCGCATGCGCCGAAGCGTTGGCCGCGGCCACGCTGCGCGCCCACCAGTAGGCCAGGGCGACGTATCCCGAATAGAACAGGTAGTCGGTGCTGGCCGCGCCGATCTCTTCCGGATCGCCGGCCGCGCGCTGCAGGATGTCCTGGGTCAGGGTGGCCCATTCCGCGGCCTTCTGCCGCAAGGGCACGATGAATTCGGCCAGCGCCGCGTCGCCTTCGTGCGCCTTTGCGAAGGCCTCGATCTGGGCGAGGAACAACTTCAATCCGGCCGCCTTGGTCGAAGCGGTCTTGCGCCCCATCAGGTCCAGCGACTGGATGCCGGTCGTGCCTTCGTACAACGTGGTGATGCGTGCATCACGGGCCAGTTGCTCCATGCCGTGTTCGCGGATGTAGCCGTGGCCACCGAAGCATTGCAGCGCGTTGTAGGTGTTCTCGATGCCCCATTCGGTCTGGCAGGCCTTGGAGATCGGGGTCAGGAAACTGACCAGCACGTCGGCCTGCGCGCGCTCCGTGGGATCCTCGGCGTGATGGGCGACGTCGATCAGGGTGCCGGCATGCAACGCCAGCAGGCGGCTGCCTTCGACCAGCGACTTCACCGTCAACAGCATGCGCCGCACGTCGGGGTGGACGATGATCGGATCGGCGGGTTTTTCGGGAAACTTGGGGCCGCTCAGCGAGCGCGTCTGCAAACGGTCCAGCGAATAGCGCAACGCGTTCTGGTAGGCGCGTTCCGACAGGCCGATGCCTTGCAGGCCAACGCCCAGGCGCGCGGTATTCATCATGGTGAACATCGCCAGCAAGCCTTTATGCGGCTGCCCGACCAGATAGCCTTCGGCGCCATCGAAATTCATCACGCAGGTGACCGAACCCTTGATCCCCATCTTGTGCTCGATCGAGCCGCACCGCACCGCGTTGCGTTCGCCCACGCTGCCATCGCGCGCGACTTTGAACTTGGGCACGACGAACAACGAGATGCCCTTCGCGCCCGCAGGCGCGTCCGGCAGTTTCGCCAGCACCAGGTGGACGATGTTGTCGGTGAGGTCGTGCTCGCCGGCGGTGATGAAGATCTTGGTGCCGGTGATCGAATAGCTGCCATCTGTGTTGGGTTCGGCGCGGGTCTTGAGCAGGCCCAGGTCGGTGCCGCAATGCGGTTCGGTCAGGCACATGGTGCCGGTCCAGCGGCCTTCGACGATCGGTTTGAGGAAAACCTCGCGCTGCCAGTCCTCACCGTGTTGCTTCAGCGCTTCCACCGCGCCGTGCGAGAGCAGCGGGAAATTGCCCCAGGCCAGGTTGGCGGCGTTGATCATCTCGTTCAACGGCACGCCCATGACGTGCGGAAGGCCTTGGCCACCGAACTCAGGAGCCGCGGTCAGGCCGGTCCAGCCGCCTTCGATGAATTGCGTGTACGCCTCGCGAAAGCCTGGCGGGGTGGTGACGTCGCCACTGGCCTTGTCGAAGCTGCAACCGACCTCGTCGCCGACGCTGTTGAGCGGGGCCAGCACGGTTTCGGTGAAACGTCCGGCTTCCTCGAGCACCGCGTCCAGCACGTCGCGCGTGGCATCGTCGTAACCGAGTTTTGCGAACAGGGCTTCGGCGCCGAGTACGTCGTAGAGGGCAAAGCGGATATCGGTCAAGGGGGCTTTATAGGTGCTCATGTGCGGGAAGTCTGTTCCGAAGGTGGAAGAGGGCGAAACTGGAATTATTTGGGATACAGGCTGGGTCCGCTCAGCGCAGCACGCCGTCCAGGCCGGGTACCGGGCTTAGGGTATTGCGGGCATCGATGTCGAAGGATTTCGATTTTCCTTCGTCCGGCACCGCTTCCAGCTTGCCCTTGAGCGTGTAGCCCAGCGAGCGCCGCCCGGCCAGCGCATCGGCAACGGCCATGCGCGCTTCGATGCTGGGCTTGAACGACAAGCTGACCACGTCGGCCGACTCGGGGCCGATCGAAATCCGCGGCGCACCCTTCAGGCTGCCGGCGGCCTGGCCACTGACCGTGATCGCCAGGTCGGCGCTGTCGAAACGCATCGGAATGCTGCTGTAGTTCTGCAGCCGCAGGTCCACCGACCAGCTGCCGTCGACATTGACCGTCAGTTGCTGGATGCTGGCCGCAGGCGGGGATATGCGCCGCACCAGACCGCCGCTGCAGGCCGCAAGGGCCAGGCAAAGAAGAAAAAACGAAATCCGCTGCCAAGCACGATTCATGTCCGTTTCCATCGATCAGGCGATGGACAAGGATACTACGGCGTATGGCGACTATTACTGTCGCAACGGCGCGGTCACGACCAGGAGTCCCAGGTCATAACCCATGGCGGTGGCGCGGGCCTTGATCCGTTCGAACAGGATGCGATCCATGCTCGGCTCGCGCGACAGGATCCACAGGTATTCGCGGTCCGGCTCGCCGACCACGGCCCAGGTGTAGCCAGGATCCAGGTCGATGACCCAGTAATCGGCCCATACGAACGGCACCCACGACAGCCAGTCGGGCACGAAGCGCACTTCGAGGCGGCCGGGATGCCCCTCCACCAGTCGCGCTAAGCCTTCCGCGGCACGGGTACCGCCATCGGCGGTGCGGCAGGCGTTGCGTACGCCGATATGCGCATCCTCGCGCAGGGTGTAGGTGGCGGTGATGTCGCCGGTGCACTTCGCCTGGAACGAGGTCGGCAGATGCGCGATTTCGTACCACTGGCCCGCATAGCGCGAGATATCCAGCTGCGGCACCGAGGCGACCGGGTTGGCGGCGCGTGCATCGGGTATCAGACAAGCCAAGAGCAACAGCAGGGCAGGCAGGTTGCGCATGCGACGGCTCCGCGATCGGAAACGCAGCTTAGGTTGCCCGTCCGGGCGGTGTGTAAAGCAATCGTTGGCAAAATTCCTGTGTCGACAGGCAAGCGCCTGATTTCCAATGGTTTCCGGGCAAGGCCGGGGAGCCCCTGGCTACGTCAACCCTAGCCGTAGCTGCTTACCCGCTCCAACACGAGCTCACCGGTTTCCACTTCCACGCCGGTGGGCTGCAGCGAAAACGCATGACGCGCTTCGGCGATGGTGTTGGCGACTTCCAGCGCAGCGCTCATTTCCGGGAACCAGAACACCGGCTTGCCGTTGTCCAGCAATTTCCATCCCTCGTAGGACGGGCGAAGCATCAACAGGGAACGTTTCATGGCCAGGCACCTCGACTGCAGTGAGGCGTTGACACAGCCCCACCGCGGATCCAAAGCAGCACTCCATTCCCTGTGCATGAAAAACGAACTCCGTCGCAGGGAGAGCATGCCCGGCAGGCGATGGCCTGACAGTCGGGAAACGGCGCGGCGTGGGGTAGGGAAAATCTGACACCGGCGTATCGGGCAGGTCCGTTTCTGTCGGACTATTGCCGGACAATAAAACCAGGTCCCGGAAATGGAAAAGGGTTCCCGTCACTGGAAACCCTTTTTATTTCAACACTTTAGATCGCCACCAGAATGGTGGCCGGGGAGGGAATCGAACCCCCGACACAGGGATTTTCAATCCCTTGCTCTACCGACTGAGCTACCCGGCCATGCACCTGCGGCCGAGCCGAAGTGAGGGGCGGCATGATACGGGCGCAGGGCCTTGGCGGCAAGCCGCACGTGGGCTGAACCGTGTGGGTGGCGGGGTGTCCATGCAGCGACGGTGGCCACATCCTGTGCGTATTACGACTATTACCTATGCGGAGAGCGTCATGATGAAGTTGATATTGGGCCTGGCCATGGCATTGGTGCTGGGCGCGTGCAGCACCACCAGGCAAAGCGATGCCGAAACCCTGGCCCTGTACAAGGCACATGCCGGCGAGCCGGTCAGGGATTTCCAGTATTTCGGCCAGATCAATGGCTGGACCCCGCTGGGCGACAGTGCCCTTGCGGTCTGGACCAAGCCCAGCCAGGCCTACCTGCTGGAGCTCTACGGACGATGCGCCGATCTGGATTACGCTCCGGCGATCAGCCTGAGCAACATGATGAGCCGGGTCTCGGCGCGTTTCGACAATGTCTACGTGCATGGCGGCGGCTCCAGCAGCATGCGCATACCGTGCCGGATCGAGACCATCCGTCCGCTGGACGTGAAGGCGTTGAAGCAGGCGCAGAAGAGCCTGCGCGAGGCGAAGCTGGTCGAACGCGAGGCAACTGGTTGAGTGCGGATGCTGTTGTAGGTCCGAGCTTGCTCGGATGCTTTTGATTC
>JBOHXX010000276.1:0-4403 GCA_050737675.1 Pseudoxanthomonas sp. | reverse complement strand
GCTCCCGGCCGGGAGCAGGGTCGGGTGCGGGGGAGCGGCATTGCCGGTCGACCCAGGCTGCAGCCGGACCGTGCCTTCGGTGACCACTACGCGAAGATCCGAGCGATCGCGGCGAACCGCGAACCGGGTGCCGACCGCGACGACTTGCCTTTCCCCGGCAACCACGACGAAGGGTCGTCCCGGATCCTTGCTGACCTCGAAATAAGCTTCGCCTTGTTGCAGGTCGATATGGCGTTCGCCATGCGAAAGGGCGATCCGGATCCTGCTGTCGCTGCTGAGCGTGGCCTGGGAGCCATCGGACAGCAGCACGGTCCGCACGCTGCCCATCGGAGTCGAATAGGCGGCCTGTTCGACCGCGGTGTACTGCATCCAGCCCCAGCCCAGCGACACGGCCAGCACGAGGCTGGCCGCCGCGCCGACATAGCGGGGAAGGCGTGAGGGCCGCCGGGCCGGACGCGGGGCGAACACCAGGTGGCGCAAATCCATCGGATCTTCACCGGGGTGGACGGGTGGACCGGAATCGCCGTCGACCACCCTGGCGGCCGATCCCTGCAGGTCGACATGTCTGTCGAATGGAGCCCGCGACCATTGGCCGCGCACCGGAATCGCTCCTGCCGGGATGCCGGCGCCCAGCGCCTTCAATCGTCCGCTGTGCGCCCAGGCTGCTTCCAGCCTCAGGAACGCCACCCGGTGGGCGATGGACGCCGCCAACCAGGCTTCAAGCCGCGATCGATCCCGCTCCTGCCAGTCGCCCCCGTCACGCCTGGCCAGCCAGGCCGCCGCGGTTTGTTCAATCTGTGTGCTGCTGGCCATGTCCGTTTCCATGTCCATGTTCGCTTTCGGCCTGCGCTGCGCTGGATGGCGTTTCCGCGCCACCGCCATAGAAGTGCCCGGCCATCAGGCGCATGCCCTTGGCGACGTGCTTCTCCACGGTTTTCTCGCTGATGCCCAGGCGCATGGCCACTTCCTTTTGTGAGAGTTCTTCGACCCGACGCAGCCAGACCACCTCCCGGCATCGGTCGGGCAGCAGGTCGAAGGCTTCGGCCAGTCGCTTGAGGATCTGCCGCCCGCTGAACCAGCGCTCGGGAGTAATCTCATCTACCAAGACGTTCAGCGACTCGAAATCACCCACTGCCTCGATCGAGACCACCCGGTTGCGGCGCACGCGATCGGCCATCAAGTGCCGTGCCGTGGCGAACAGGAACGACTTGGGCGTGGTCGGCAGCGCCTTCCCGGCCGCTTCGTAGACGCGCACGTAGATTTCCTGGCGCAGGTCGTGCAGTTCGTCGCGCTGCGGCCAGCAGCGGCGCAGGTAATAGGTCAACGCCTGCTCGTGGACCAGGATATCGCTGGTGAACCAGGCGTCGAGTGATTCGTTCATGCGTCGACATTAACCCAATTGGCCGTGGCAAGCGGGCAGGGTGGCGGAAGGGGGAAATCGCGCTCCCGTTCGTCACCCTCCAGTACCTGCTCCGAGGATCTTCGATGACCGGCACCCCGCAAATCCCCCTGCGACACTCCCGCACTGCCCGCCGTGCCTGCTTCTGGCTATGCGCGGCGATGCTCGCGGTTTTCAGCCTGCAGGCAGTTGCGCGAACCGTCGCCGACGTTTCCCAGCGCGAGGGCTACCACTATTACGAAATCGGCGACATGCAAGCGCCGCGACCGGCCGCGACCCAGCCCGGACTGATGCTGGTCGGCGGCGGCGATTGGCCGCATGACGCCTTTCGCTGGATGATCGAGAAGGCCGGGCATGGCCGCATCGTGATCCTGCGCGCCTCCGGGGCGAACGAAGCCCAGGACGAATTCTTCAAGGACATAGGCGGCATCACCGCGGCGCAGACCCTGGTCTTCGAAAACCGGCAGGCTGCCAGCGACCCCCGGGTGCTGGAGATCGTGCGCGAGGCCGACGGCATCTTCATCGCCGGCGGCGACCAGTCCAACTATGTGAACTACTGGAAGGGAACTCCGCTCAACGAGGCGCTGAACCAGCATGTGCGCGACGGCAAGCCGCTAGGCGGCACCAGTGCCGGGCTGGCCATCATGGGTGCTTACAGCTATGGGGCGATGGATGGCGGCAGCCTGGTTTCCGAGGATGCCCTGAAGGATCCGATGGGGCCTGCCGTGACCCTGGTGGACGACTTCCTGGAGCTTCCCTTGTTGCCGGCGCACCAGGTGATCACCGACAGCCATTTCGGCGCGCGCGACCGCCTGGGCCGCCTGGTCGCTTTCGTGGCACGGCTCTCCAGGGAGGAGTCCAGCACGGAAATCAAGGGCATAGGCGTGGACGAGTACACCGCGCTGTGCATAGACGGAGAGGGCGTGGGGAAGGTGTTCACCGGCAATGGCGGAAGCGCCTGGCTGGTGGTTCCGCAGGCACTGCTGGCACTGAAGGCCGGGGGCGATTCGCAGGAATTCCGTGAATTCATGAAAGGGCGCCTGCGGAAAGGGCAAGCACTTGATTTCCCTGGCTTCACGGTTACCGGCATCGGTGCCGGGAGTCGCCTCTCCCTGCCGGATTTCAGCGTGGAGAATCCCTCCTTCCGGCTCGCCGCCGACGCGGTCCGCGGGCGGCTGGTGGTACGCCCGTTAGACTGAATGCATTCCCGACCCCATCGTTCGACCCATCGAGAGACGGAAATCCCATGAAGAAACTGCATCTGTGCGCCGCTGTCCTGTTCGCCCTCGCCGCTACCGCCCTGTCGGCGCAGGCCGCTACGCCTGGGGACAGCGTGCTGCTGATCCATGGTGGTGCAGGCGTGGTCCGCAGCGAGATGACCCCGGCCGATGAGGTCGCGGTCCGGGCGGTGCTGGAACTGGCCCTGCGCAAGGGTCACGAGCAACTTGCGGCCGGCAAACCGGCCCTGGACGCGGTGACCGCGGCGATCACCGTGCTCGAGGACGACCCCCATTTCAACGCCGGCAAGGGCGCGGTATTCACCCATGACGGTCGGAACGAGCTGGATTCCTCGCTGATGGACGGCGCCACGCTGAAGGCTGGTGCGGTGGCGGGGGTGCACACGATCAAGAATCCGGTCCTGCTGGCCCGTGCGGTGATGGAGAAGTCCGAGCACGTGATGATGGTCGGGGATGGGGCGGAGAAATTCGCGAAAGAGCAGGGCATCGAGCAGGTCGATCCTTCCTATTTCCGCACCGAAAAGCGCTGGCAGCAGCTGCAGCAGGCGCTGAAGGAAGAGGCGGCCGGCCAGGCCCATGCCGACCTGGAGACCGCCAAGCATTTCGGCACGGTCGGGGCGGTGGCCCTGGACCAGCAGGGCCATCTGGCCGCCGGCACCTCCACTGGCGGCATGACCAACAAGCGCTACGGCCGGGTTGGCGATTCGCCGATCATTGGTGCCGGCACCTATGCCAATGCCGATTGCGCGGTCTCGGGGACCGGCTGGGGCGAGTTCTACATCCGTGCCGCCGCCGCCCACGACATCTGCGCGCGCATGGCCTACCTGAAGGAAACCCCGCAGCAGGCCGGCGAAGCCGTGATCAACCAGGTCATCCCCAAGCTGGGCGGGGATGGCGGGGCCATCGTGCTGGGATCCGATGGCGCCATCGCCACCCCGTTCAACACCGAAGGCATGTATCGCGGCTGGATCGGGGCCGATGGAGTGCCGCACGTGGCCTTGTATTCGAGCGAGGCGCTGCCATCTCATCCACCTGTCGGCGCGGCCAGGCCCTGATCGGTTCTGCCCGAGAGCCTGAACGAAACAGTGCGGAATGCGGTTTCCGGGATGCCCGGGGATCGGATATCTGCGGGTGAAGGTATTTGTCTGGTTGACAGTGCCCGGACTACAGGCGAAAATCTCCGGCTGTTTCACCCCGGTCTGGCCACTCCGGTTTCATTTGGCCGGTTCTGGCTTCATCGAATCTACGCAATCCGGAGGGATACCCAAGCGGCCAACGGGGGCAGACTGTAAATCTGCTGGCTTACGCCTTCGGTGGTTCGAATCCACCTCCCTCCACCAGTTCCATGTGTCACTGCAAGTTGTCATGGCAAGTCCCCCGGCGCGGGAGTAGTTCAATGGTAGAACCTCAGTTTTCCAAACTGATTACGAGGGTTCGATTCCCTTCTCCCGCTCCACTGAACGCAACGCGCCACGGCAACATCGCAGGATTCCAGGTTTCAACGCTCACGTAGCTCAGTCGGTAGAGCACCTCCTTGGTAAGGAGGAGGTCGAAGGTTCGATTCCTTTCGTGAGCACCATCCACAGCTCCACGCAACATGCTTCAAACCACCATCCATTCAACGATCTACTCGAGATAAGCAGCCATGGCAAAGGGTAAATTCGAACGCACGAAGCCGCACGTGAACGTGGGCACGATTGGTCACGTTGACCACGGCAAGACGACGCTGACGGCGGCGCTGACGAAGATCGGTGCGGAACGTTTTG
>JBOHXX010000275.1:0-4434 GCA_050737675.1 Pseudoxanthomonas sp. | reverse complement strand
GCCATGAACCGTTGAATGGTCATGAGCTTTCGCGACTCACGTCGCTCCTACGCCTGAAGAAATTCCCGGAGGCATGCCTCTTTTACAAGAGGCGGCCCCGGATAGCCGCCGTCGCGCGTCAGACCACGACATGCTCGTGCAGTTACTGTCCGTCGCCGGGCGGCAGGTACTTCTCGTGCAGTTTCACCGGCTTGGTCCGCGCAGCCGCGCTGCGCTTGCGGATCCACAGGTTGATCAGCTCGACGAACACCGAGAACGCCATCGCCGCATAGATGTAACCCTTCGGGATGTGCTGGCCGAAACCGTCGGCGATCAGCACCAGGCCGATCATGATCAGGAAACTCAGCGCCAGCACCTTGACGGTGGGATGGCGCTCGACGAAGTCGCCGATGGGCTTGGCAAAACCAATCATGAAGGCGATGGAGATGAGGATCGCGGTCACCATGACCCAGCGTTCCTCGACCATGCCCACGGCGGTGATGATGGAATCCAGCGAGAACACCACGTCCAGCAGCATGATCTGCACGATCACACCCATTAAACTCGCCGCCGCGCCCGGCGTCACTTGCTCGGATGCACCCTCCAGCTTCTGGTGGATCTCATGCGTGGCCTTGCCGATCAGGAACAGGCCACCACCGATCAGGATCAGGTCGCGCCATGAAAACTCGTTGCCGAACAGGCTGAACAGCGGCGCTGTCAGTCCGATGATCCATGAGATCACGAGCAGCAGTGCCAGGCGCGTGATCGCGGCCAGCGCGATGCCGAGCTTGCGGGCCTTGTCGCGTTGGTGCTCAGGCAGTTTGCCAGCCAGGATCGAGATGAAGATGATGTTGTCGATACCCAGCACCAGCTCCAGCGCGGTGAGCGTGGCCAGTGCGATCCAGATTTCCGGATTTGCCAGCGATTCCATGAGTGCTCCATTGATGATTACAGACGAAAACTTTCGGATTTATGGTACATGCGGTGTCAGCGGCCTGTGTGCGCAGCCGGGGGTACTTCACGACGAAGTGTCGAGCAACCGAAGGCCAAGCGCAGGGTTTGTCCTGGCCAGTGTTCGCAAGGCGACGGGGCGTCTTACTTTTTCACCGGTACCAGCGAGTGTTGCCAGTCGTTGTAGCTGACTGTAAGCAGTCCATAACGCCTTTCACTCCCGCCGCCCTGGTCGTAAGGCTTGATGCGCATATTGCGTGCCATCTGCACCAGGCCTCGTGCTGCAGGCGGCGTAGGCAAGGCCTCGACAAGCTCTATGTTTTCGGCGCGCCCGCCCGTCGGGGATCCGCGGTAAAGATACAGTCCCAACGCGGGAGACAAGGGTTGCGGCACGCTGGCTTCCACTTCCTTGTGCCGCTGGTTCTCCGCGGCGATCTCCACACCCTGCCCAGCGATCCAATTCGAGTTCGAATCCGGATCGAGCGAATCGAACAGCATCCGGTCCAGTGACTTGCCGCGCGCGCTGCGAAGCTCATTGAACCATTGCATGCCCAAGGCGCTGGGATCACGGGCATTCGGCATGGCCTTGTAGCAGCGTCCGATCAGGTACGCCTCATAGGAGGTGAATTCGTATTCCTCGCCGCGAGTGCGCAAGGGCCGTGTGCGCATTTTTCGCTTGAGCTCGCGCTCCAGCACCACCCAGGCCTGCGCCCATTGCATTGCGGGCTTGGCATTCCCCGCGGCAAGCTCAAGCTCAGCCAGCGAGGCCAGCGCGATCAACGGGCAGCCCTTGGAATCGACGCACTTGTCCAGCCAATGCCGGGCGGTTTCTTCGTCGCGTTCGACCAGTCGGGCCGGATGATCCATGCCGTGCCGGTACAGCACACCCAGGAGGAAAGCGGGATAGCCGTGGCCGGACTGGGCCAGCGCCACCAGCTTCCGCATCGACGCCTGGCGTGCATCCGGATCGGCATCGCGCGAAAGCAAGGCCTCCAGCTCCGTGGGCTGCATAGCCGGCTCGGCAGCAGTCTGCGCCAATGCCGGGACGGGCAGCAGAAGTGCGGACACCAGCAACAACCTGCGCAGCATTTCCATCCAGAAATCCCTTGGTAGACGAGGAGTGCCGAACTCAGGGTGGGGACGATGCCGGCCTTGCACCTTGATTCATGAAAGCTTCGAGTTCTTCGGCACTGCGCGCCAAGGCGCCGGTCAGCACGCGATGGCCATCCTCGGTTACCAGCACATCATCTTCGATGCGGATGCCGATGCCGCGCCATTTCGCATCGACACTGGTGTCGTCCGGGGAAACGTAGAGACCCGGCTCGATGGTGAAGACCATGCCCGGCTCGAGCATGCGCGATTCGCCAGCAAGCCGGTATTCGCCCACGTCGTGCACGTCCAGTCCGAGCCAGTGCCCGGTCTTGTGCCGGTAGAAGCGCTTGTATTGGCCGCCGGCGATGTTCTTTTCCAGCTTGCCTTTCAACAGGCCGAGCTTGAGCAGGCCTTCCGTCAGCGTCTGCACCGCTGCGGCATGGCCGGCTTCGTAGGCCATGCCCGGCTTCGCCTGCGCCAGCGCGGCGGCCTGCGCCGCGCCGACCAGGTCGTGCAGCGCGCGTTGTTCCTTGCTGAAACGGCCGTTGACCGGGAAGGTGCGGGTGATATCCGCGGCATAACCACGGAACTCGGCACCGGCATCGATCAGCACCAGTTCGCCATCGGCGGCACGCGCGTTGTTGGCGCGGTAGTGCAGAACACAAGCGTTGTTGCCGGCACCGACGATGCTGCCGTAGGCCGGCCACGCGTCGTTGGCGCGGAACACGCGCTCGATCTCCGCCTGCAACTCGTATTCGTGGATGTCCGCGCGCGAGGCACGCATCGCCAACTGGTGCGCCTCGACGCTGATATCGGCCGCGCGCTGCATCAGCTTCAACTCGTCCTTCGACTTGAACAGGCGCAACTCGTGCAGCAGGTGGCCGAGCTCGAGGAATTCATGCGGCGGTTGCGCGCCATGCCGGACCTGCTCGCGCACCCGGTTGACCCAGCCGATCAGCTTGAGGTCGAACTCGGCATCGCGGCCGAAGTGGTAATAGACGCGCGAACGGCCTTCCAGCAGGCCCGGCAGGATCTCGTCCAGGTCCTCGATCGGATAGGCGTCGTCCATGCCGAATTGTTCAACCGCGCCTTCCTGCCCGGCACGCGGGCCATCCCAGGCTTCGCGTTCCACATCACGCTCGCGACAGAACAGCAGGGTCTCGCCGTGCTTGCGGCCCGGTACCAGGACCAGCACCGCTTCCGGTTCCGGAAAGCCGCTGAGGTACCAGAAATCGGAATCCTGACGGTACGGGTAATGGGTGTCGTTGCTGCGCACGCGCTCGGGTGCGGCCGCCAGGATCAGGATCGCGTCGTCGGTGGACATCCGCATCAGCTGCTTGCGGCGCCGCGCGAATTCGGCGGCGGAGATGCCCGTCGACTGCTTCATCAGGACAATCCCATCAATTCAGGCTCTGGCGATGGCGCGGCCCCAGCACGCAATCCCCGTGCAGCAACAGCACCGCGACGCGAACGAATTCCTCGATCTCGGCCAGCGCATGCTCGTCCTCGTCATCGCCGCTGCTTTCCGGTGCGGCCTGGGCCAGGCGGGCCAGATCGTGCAGCGCCTCTTCGGCTTCTTCCGACAAGGGCGGGCGGGCACCGGCAGCGAGTCCAAATCCGCCGAGGAAACCACGGCACCAATCGAACAGGGCCTCGGCACGGTCGTCGAGCGAATCCTCCACCTCGGGCAGCAGCAATTCGAAGCCGAAGCCGCGATCGTCCAGCTGCGAGGCGCTGGCCTTGCGCAATTCATCCAGCGGGCTATCCGGTTCCGGTGCCGGCAGAATGTCGTCGGCCAGCACTTTCGCCGGCCAGTTCGCCGCGTTTTCGCCGCCGCCGGACAGCCAGCCACACAGCGCGCCATGCAGTTCGGAGGGATCGACGGCCAGGCCGGAGCGTCGCGAGGCCTCGGCGATATCGACGATAGAGGGCAATTCGGCCATTCAACGCATTCCGCACAACGGGCAGGACAATGAAACCCGGGGGCGAAAGTGTAGCAACGAAAACCCGCGCTACGGCTTGTTGTCCGGTCCGCTGCATGCCTACACTCGCCGGACCCGGCCAGGCGCCGCAGCGAGGGCTTGCAAGCACTTCATGCTATCCGCAGCTCCCATCGCCATGGCTTTCCCGGCAGCACTGTCTTCCCCGCGACTGCTGGTGGTACTGCTTGCCTTGCTTGCGCTGGCCGTGCTGGTGGCGGTGCTGGTGATCTCCAGCCGACGCTACTGGCCCTCCTGGCGGCGCGCCCTGCCGGAGCAGCCCCGCACCGAATCCCTGCGCGAACGCGACGAACACCTCAAGCTGGCGTTGTGGGCCTCGGGCGAGCATTTCTGGGACTACGACCTGATCCGGCGCCGCATGCACCACATGCGCGCCAACGAAGCCGCCCCGCATTCGGCCGAAATCACCGTG
>JBOHXX010000274.1:0-4454 GCA_050737675.1 Pseudoxanthomonas sp. | reverse complement strand
GTGCTGGCCGGCCTGGTGCCGCGCAAGCAGGGCACCCAGGTGCTGCTGACCCGGCGCACCGACGGCTTGCGCCACCATGGCGGCCAGGTCAGTTTTCCAGGCGGACGCATCGAGCCCAGCGACATCAGTCCCGTTGCCGCGGCGATCCGCGAGAGCAACGAGGAGATCGCCCTCGTCGCGTCGCAGATCTCGCCCTTGGGGTTCCTGGATCCCTTCACCACCATCAGCGGTTTCCGGGTCATGCCGGTGGTCGCAGTGATCGATCCGGATTACGTCGCCGTTGCGAATCCGGACGAAGTCGCTGATGTGTTCGAGGTGCCGCTCGACTTCCTGATGGCTCCGGAAAACCTGCGCCGCGTCGAGGTGGATTACCGCGGCCGCCGGCGCGCAGTGCTGGAGTACGACTGGCCCGGCCAGCGCATCTGGGGCGCGACCGCGGCGATACTTTTCAATCTGCGCGAACGCCTGGCGGGGATTGCATGAAATGGACCACGCTGGTCGGTGTCGATGAACTTGCCGGCGCGCTGGGCAACGAGGA
The DNA here is from genome assembly GCA_050737675.1 of Pseudoxanthomonas sp. Classification (GTDB taxonomy): domain Bacteria; phylum Pseudomonadota; class Gammaproteobacteria; order Xanthomonadales; family Xanthomonadaceae; genus Pseudoxanthomonas_A. The sequence continues at coordinate 3,916 of JBOHXX010000274.1, read as the reverse complement.
GTTGCGCATCGTCGATGCGCGTTTCGCATTGATGGATCCGCTGGCCGGCCTCAGCGCCCATGGGGAATCGCATCTTCCCGGCGCCGCATACGCCGATTTGAATCACGATCTGTCCGACCTTGCCCGTGTTGGAGAAGGGCGCCATCCCTTGCCGGAGGCCACTGCGTTCGCCGGCAAGCTGGGCGAGTGGGGCATCGCGCCGCATCACCAGGTGGTGGCCTACGACGCGGGCGATGGCAGCATGGCGGCCGCGCGCTTGTGGTGGATGCTGAAGTTGCTTGGCCATGAGCGCGTGGCGGTGCTCGATGGCGGTCTGGTCGCGTGGCGTGCGAAGGAGTTGCCGGAAACTGCATCCATGAGTCCGCCTGCCGCCGAACCAGCCTATCCGGCGAGCTTCGATGCTTCGCGCATCGTTACCGCCGATGAAGTGCGGTCACGACTGGGTGAAGCCTCGGGTTGGCTGCTGGATGCGCGCGCCGGCGAGCGCTTCCGTGGCGAAGCCGAGCCGATCGATCCGGTGGCCGGCCACGTGCCGGGTGCGGTCAATCGTCCGGTCGCGGATAACCTGGTCAGTGGACGGTTCAAGTCGTCGCAACAACTGCATGGCGAAATCGCGCCGTTGCTTTCCGGAGGCAGGCCGGAAGACGCGGTCGTGATGTGCGGTTCCGGGGTCACCGCCTGCCATCTGTTGCTGGCGATGGAACATGCCGGCCTGCACGGCGCCCGCGTTTACGCGGGTTCGTGGAGTGGATGGATCAGCGATCCGTCGCGGCCGATAGCCCACTGACATGGGGCGGGCCCCGGCCCGCCCCATGTAGGGTCGCGAGATTCCGGATAGTGGGCCGAGGCCCACCCTGCATCCGGTTATTTTTTCAATTTCGCCACCAGTGCCTGCAGCGCGGCCTGCGTATCCGGCGAGTACCAGCCCTCGATGAACCGGTCCATGCGGATATTGTCGGCATGCAACGCCGCAACCAGGTCGGCGCGGGCGATCGCGCGGGTCTGCAGCATCGGATGGGAGGGCAGTTTCAGCAGTTGCTGCAGCCAGCCGATGGCGCGCGGGACCACTTCTTCGGGCGCGACTACCTCATCCACCAAGCCGATCTCCAGCGCGCGTTCGGCAGCGACCATTTCGCCTGCGACCAGCAGCCGCTCGGCGCGATAGATGCCGACCACCCGGCGCATCAGTTGCTGGATGCCTTCCGGCGCCACCAGCCCCACCTGGGTTTCGTTGAGGCCGATGGCGAACGGACGCGCGGGGTCGGGGCTGCGGGCCATGATCCGGTAGTCGCAGCACAGCGCCAGCACGCAACCGCCCGCAGGCGAGTGACCGGTCAAGGCGGCCACCACCGGCACCCGCAATTCCGCCAGGGTCCGGGTCGCGCCGAAGAAGGCGCCCCAGCTGTCCTGCAGGGCATTGCGGTCTTCGCCGTGCGACATAAGGTGCGGCACGTCCAGGCCAGCCGAGAACACTTTCTCGTTGCCGGAAAGAACCACGCCGCGCACACCTTCGGCCACCGCCGCATCCAGCGCGGCGATCAGTGCGCGGCACAGGTCGGTATTGAGGGCATTGACCGGTGGTCGGGCCAGCCTGATCTCGCGGATGGAACCGTGCTCGATGATTTCGACGACTGCGCTCATTCACTTTCTCCGGCGGATATGGCGGATATCATAAGCGCATGGACAAACGACTGATCGCAGAATCAAAGCCGGCACAAGCAAAGCCGGCACGATCGAAACCGGCGAAGTGGATGCTGGCGCTGTTGTTCGCCGCGTGCGCATCGCAGGCCGCTGCACGCGAATGCGCGCCCGCGATGAAAGAGGGCTGGGTACGGTTGCCGCCCGCGGCGATGCCGATGATGGCCGGCTTCGGGCGCATCGCCAATCCGTGCCACGCGCCGGTGGTGATCGTGTCGGCCAGCAGCCCGGCCTTCGGCGAGGTTTCCCTGCATGAAACCCGCATCGTCGATGGGGTTAACCGGATGCGCGCGATCGAGCAATTGCGGATCGTCCCCGACGGCGATGCGGTCTTCAAGCCTGGCGGCATGCACCTGATGCTGGTGCAGCCGCGTGCGCCGCTGAAAGAGGGCAGCAAGGTAGTGGTGGTTTTCAAGCTGCAGGACGGACGCGAGATCCTTTCCGAACTGGTGGTCAGGAAAACTGCACCCTGAGTTGCCCGGGTATCGCGGCAATCAAATCGCGCAAGCCGCCCGCACGGCTTCCGGCAAAGCCACGCTCTTGCCCGTTTGCGTGTCTACCCACACCATGACCACGCTGCCGTCGCTGTAGAGCACGGTCGAATCCCCGGAGGCGAGCATGCGGTGGCCCATGGTGAGGCTGCTGTTGCCCAGCTTCTCGACGAACAACTCGACCACGATTTCGGTGGGCCATTCGATCGGCTTGCGATAGTTCACCTGGCTGGCGGCGAGTACCGGTGCAATGCGGTCAGTCAGTGAAACGCCCGCAATGCCGGCGAGCCATTGCACGCGGGCTTCCTCCAGATAGCGCAGATACACGGCGTTGTTGACGTGATTGAACGAATCCATGTCGCCCCAGCGGACGCCGAGGGTCACACGTGCGATGAGCTGGCGCGCATCCGGAGCCGCGCTCACTTGACCGCCTTTTTCTTTGCGCTGGTTTTCTTCGCCGCAGCCTTTGCATCCTTGGCAGCCTGCTTGAGCACCGATTTGCGTTCCGGCAGCACGGCCGGCTTTGCAACCGCCGCCGGTTTCTCGCCCTTGGCAGCCTTCGATTTCGGCAGCATCTTGGCCAGGAAATGGCCGGTGTACGAAGCGGGATTGGCCGCGATCTGTTCCGGGGTGCCGGTAGCCAGGACCTGGCCACCGCGATGGCCGCCTTCCGGACCCAGGTCCACCACCCAGTCGGCGGTCTTGATCACGTCCAGGTTGTGCTCGATCACCACGATGGTGTTGCCGTCGTCGCGCAACTTGTGCAGCACCGCGAGCAGGTGCTCGATGTCGTGGAAGTGCAGACCGGTGGTCGGTTCGTCGAGGATGTACAACGTGCGCCCGGTATCGCGGCGCGACAGTTCCTTCGACAACTTCACGCGTTGCGCTTCGCCACCGGACAGCGTGGTCGCGCTCTGGCCCAGCTTGATGTAGCTCAGGCCCACGTCGACCAGGGTCTCGAGTTTTCGCGCCAGCGCGGGGACCGGCTCGAACAGCTGCAGCGCGTCCTCGACGGTCATCTCCAGGATCTCGCTGATGTTGTAGCCCTTGTATCTGATTTCCAGGGTCTCGCGGTTGTAGCGCTTGCCGTGGCAGACATCGCAGGACACGTACACGTCGGGCAGGAAGTGCATTTCCACCTTGATCAGGCCATCGCCCTGGCAGGCTTCGCAACGGCCGCCGCGCACATTGAAACTGAAGCGCCCCGGCGAATAGCCGCGCGCGCGCGATTCGGGGATCTGCGCGAACAGTTCGCGCAGCGGCGTGAACAGCCCGGTGTAGGTCGCCGGATTGGAACGCGGCGTGCGCCCGATCGGCGACTGGTCGATGTCCACGACCTTGTCGAACAGGTCCAGGCCTTCCACTTCGCGATACGGCGCCGGCTTGTGCGAGGCGCCGTTGATCTCATTGGCGGCCAACGCGTACAGGGTGTCGTTGATCAGGGTCGATTTGCCGGAGCCGGAGACGCCGGTGATGCAGGTGAACAGGCCCGATGCGATCTCGAGATCGACGTTCTTCAGGTTGTTGCCGGACGCGCCGCGCAGGTGCATCGTCATCTTCGGATTGGGCTTGTGCCGCAACGTCGGGATCTCGATGCGGCGCTTGCCGGACAGGAATTGTCCGGTCAATGAACGTGGCGCCTCCAGGATGTCGGCGAGCTGGCCCTCGGCCACGATCTCGCCGCCATGCACGCCGGCATACGGCCCGATGTCGAGGATATAGTCGGC
>JBOHXX010000273.1:0-4458 GCA_050737675.1 Pseudoxanthomonas sp. | reverse complement strand
AACCTGCACCGCGCGCGCGCGGCCGATGCGCAGGCGCAACAGGCGCGCAGCGATGCGGAAAAACTCGTGGGCTTCCTGATCGAGGATTTCTACAACGAACTGGAACCCACCGGCCGCCTGGAAACCCTGCGCAAGCTGGCGCACATGACGGTGAGCTACTACGACGGACTGCCGGCGGAACTGGTCACCCCGCGCACCCGGAGCCTGCGCGCGATGGCCCTGATCCGCGAAGGCGCGGCCATGAAGTCGGCCAACGACATCGTCGGTGCCTACAAGAACTTCGCCGAAGCCCAGGCCGTGTTCGAAAAGCTCCGTGCGGCCGGCGACAAGAGCGAGCCGGTGACCTATGGCCTGGCCCTGTCCTTGTTCAACCAGGGCGGCGGCGTCGTCGAGGGAGTAGGGCGTGGCACTGCGGAACAACTGGTGCAGGCGGTCGACCTGTTGCGTCCGCTGGTGCGCAGCTCCAGTGCATCCCGCGAATCGCAACAGACCTATGCCAACATCCTCAACTACCTCAGTCACAGCCAGCCGCTGGAGACCGGGGTGGCGAGTTGCAAGGAGGCGCGCGGGATCCTCGCCAAGCTGGGGGCATTGGACCTCTCCGACCTGCGCTCCACCGCGATCTACGCCGATACCGCCGATTCGGAAGCCCGCCACCTGGTCTCGCTGGGCCGACTGGATGAGGCCAAGGTTCTTGAGCGCGAGGTGTACTCCCTGGCCGAAAAAGTGCTGGCGCAGCGGCCCGGCGACCTGAAGTCGCTGGCCAACCGCTACCTCGCGGCCGGCTTGCTGGGTGAACTGGCCCGACGCCAATACGACGACACAGCCGCGGACGAATTCGCCCAGCGTTCCGTGGAAGCCGCCGAGGACACGTTGCGCTTCAATCCTTCGGCGATGGAGAACTGGGTGGCACTGGTCCGGGCCAAGAGCAACATGGGCGGACTCCAATACGAGAGCGGCGAAATTGCCCAGACACTCGCAACCGCAGACTCGGTCCTGGCGTTGATCCGGGACGAGCGTCGGCCCGCAAGTCTTTACCCGCTGATGTCCGGTGTGGCGGGTGCGGTCATGCGTCTGCAGGCACAGCTGGGGCAGACCGCCGCAGCGGAGCAGTGGCGGCAGATGCTGCTTCGCTCCATCGATGAACGGATAGCTTTCTATGCGGGCGGCGATCCCCGCCGGGAGATCGAGGCCAATACCGCGGAACGGACCCGGGCCGACCTGCAACTGATCGCCGGCCAGGCGCAATCCGCGTTCGCCCTGGCCACTGCGGACCTCGCGCGCCTGGACAAATTGAAGATCGCAGCCGACAACGACAATGCCCGGGAGTCCATGCAAAACGTGCGACGCAGGGACCTGAGGATCGCTTCCGGCGCGACCCTGCGACTGGGCCGCTACCCGCAGGCCGAGGCTTTGCTGCAGCAGTTGCAGGGGATCCCGAGAGATCGAAACTCAGGCGATGACCCGCAGGAAGCCAGCATGGGCATCGCTGCCGCTCTGGCCCACGCAATCTCGTTGCAAGGGCGCAACGGGGAAGCGCAGAAACTCCTGCAGCCCGCATTGGACTACTACCGACAGGAACAACAGGCCGGCGCGCACGGCACCTCGTTCCGTTACGACTTCGCCTATGCGCTGTATGTCAGTGCGTTGACCCGCGCCGCCGACACGTCGGAACGTGCGAAGGAACTGACCGAGGCTTCCCGCCTGCTCGACGGCGCCTCGGTCGAAGCCAGGCAACTGGCCGATATGCGCGAGCTCGCGCGCTGGATAGCGGCGGCACAGGGGCATCCGCAGGGGGGCGCGCCCCTTGGCTGACATCTTCGTTTCCTACTCCCGCCAGGATCGCGAACGCGTAGCGCCGCTGGTCGCGGCGCTGGAAGCGCACGGCTGGTCGGTGTGGTGGGATCCGGACATCGCCCCCGGCGAGGAATTCGATTCGCTGATCTCGCGCGAACTCGATGCGGCGCGGACCTTGATCGTGGTCTGGACGCCGCAATCGGTGGAGTCGCGCTGGGTGCGCGGCGAAGCACGCGATGCCGCCGATCGCGGCGTGCTGGTGCCGGTGCGTTTCGACCAGGCGCGGCTGCCGATCGATTTCCGCGCCCTGCATGCCACCGACCTGGATGGCTGGAACGGCGACCGCAAGCATGCTGCTTTCCTCAGCCTGTGCAAGGCGCTGGAATCCAAGCTGGGCGCCGGCACGCATGCGCCGGCCGAAGCGAAGAAGAACGAACGCATCGGCATCTGCGTGCTGCCGTTCGAGAACATGAGCAACGTCGCCGACACCGAATACTTCAGCGACGGCATCGCCGGCGAGATCCTCAACCTGCTGGCCAAGCTGCCGCAACTGAAGGTCGCTTCGCGCACCTCCTCCTTCAGCTACAAGGGCCGCCAGGTCAGCATCCCCGTGGTCGCGCGCGAACTGAGCGTCAGCGTCGTGCTCGAGGGCAGCGTGCGCCGCGCGGGCGACCACGTGCGCATCACCGCGCAGCTGATCGACGCCGAATCCGATTCCTACCTGTGGTCGGAAACCTACGACCGCGACATGAAGGACGTGTTCGCGATCCAGGACGACATCGCCCACAGCATCGTCAAGGCGCTGCAGGTGACGTTGACCCCGGGCGAACGGCGGGCCATGCAGTACGTCGCCACCACCGACCCGGAGGCGTACGACTTCTACCTGCGCGGCCGCCGCTACATGTATTCCATGTCGCGGCGCGACTACGAGCACGCCATCCGCATGTTCGAACAGGCGATCCGCGTCGATGGCATGTACGCGCTGGCCTACGCCGGCATGGCCGACGCCTATTCGCACCTGTTCCGCTACGCCGAGGCCACGCCGGAGAACGTGGCCCGCGCCAACCGTGCCAGCGAACAGGCGCTGGTGCTGGATCCGCAGTCGGCCGAGGCGCATGCCTCGCGCGGGCTGGCGCTGATGATCGGCGAAGGCTACGAAGAGGCGCGGCAGGAATTCGAAGCGGCCATCGCGCTCAATCCCAACCTGTTCGAAGCCTATTGCTACTACGGCATCGCCTGCTCCTCGCAGGGCGACTACGAGCGCGCGACGCAGCTTTACATACGCGCGGCCGAGATCAACCCGGCCGATTTCCAGGTGCCGATGTTCCTGGCCCTGGCCTATGCCTCGCTGGGCCGCCGGCAGGATGAAATGCGGGTCCGGCTGGGCGCGCTGGTGACCCTGGACCAGCACATCCGCCTCAATCCGCACGACACGCGCGCGCTGTACTTCAGTGCCATCAACCTGCAACGCGTGGGCGAGAAGAAGAAAGCGGCCGAACTAGCCGAGCAGGCGCTGCGCCAGGACCAGGACGAGCCGGTGGTGCTGTACAACATCGCCTGCTTCTACGTGATCCGCGGTGACCACGACCGCGCCCTGAACCTGCTGGAGAAGGCGGTGGCGATGGGTTTTGGCGACCGCGCGTGGATCGAGACCGACAGCGACCTGGACCCGCTGCACGAATACCCGCGCTTCACCGAACTGCTGGCACGCATCGGGCGGGCGAAATGAAAGCGCGTCGGCTTCACCGGCTCCCGGGGAGGCTGCATGGCTGACATCTTCGTCTCCTATTCCCGCCAGGATCGCGCCCGGGTGACGCCGCTGGTCGCGGCGCTGGAGGCCCATGGCTGGTCGGTGTGGTGGGATCCGGACATTTCGCCGGGAGAAGAATTCGATACGCTGATTTCTCGCGAACTCGAGGATGCGAAAACCCTGATCGTGGTGTGGACGCCGCAGTCGGTGGAGTCGCGCTGGGTGCGCGGCGAGGCGCGCGATGCCGCGGACCGCGGCGTGCTGGTGCCGGTGCGTTTCGACCACGCCAAGCTGCCGATCGATTTCCGCGCCTTGCATGCCACCGACCTGGATGGCTGGAACGAGGACCCCGGCGATGCGGCGTTCCTCAGCCTGTGCAAGGCGCTGGAATCGAAACTCGGTGTGCCCAAGCCGGTGGCGCCGGTGGTCCGGAGGATCGCCCAGGTCAGCATCTGCGTGCTGCCGTTCGCCAACATGAGCGGCGATCCGGAGCAGGAGTATTTCTCCGACGGCATCACCGAGGACATCATCACCGACCTGGGCAAGGTCTCGGCCCTGTCCATCGTCTCGCGCAACCTGGCGTTCTCGTTCAAGAACACCAGCGGTGGCGTGGCCGACATCGGCCGCCAGACCCACGCCTCGCACGTGCTGGTGGGCAGCGTGCGCAAGGCTGGCGAGCGCGTGCGCATCACCGCGCAGCTGATCGACGCGGCCAAGGACGCGCAGGTCTGGGGCGAACGCTACGACCGCGAGTTGAACGACATCTTCGCGCTGCAGGATGAAATCTCGAAGGCGATCGTGTCGGCGCTGAAGCTGACCCTGCTGCCCGAAGAAAAGCAGGCCCTGGAGCAGCGCTCGACCAGCAATGCCGAGGCCTACAAGTTGTACCTGATGGCCCGCCAGTTCTGGTT
>JBOHXX010000272.1:0-4475 GCA_050737675.1 Pseudoxanthomonas sp. | reverse complement strand
CCCTTGCGGTGCAGCTTGCCCGGCGGGCCCGGCTTGAAACCCGATGGCTTGCCACCGGCGCGCGCACCGGCCGGTTTGAACTTGCGCGGCGCATCGCCGCCATCATCGCCCTCGCCGACCTTGTGGATGCGTAGTTGCTGGCCGGAGACCCACACCTTCTTCAGATGCATGAGCAATTCCTTGGGCATGCCTTCAGGCAGGTCCAGCACGGTGTAGTCATCCTGGATGTCGATGCGGCCGATGTACTTGCTGTCGAGCCCGGCCTCGTTGGCGATGGCGCCGACGATGTTGGCCGGCTTCACCCCGTGCGCATGGCCGACTTCGATGCGGAACGATTCCATGCCCACGTCAGGTTTTTCGCGCGGCGCCTTGTCGATGCGCGGACGTTCACTGGGAGCACGCTCGAAATCCGGACGTTCTATTCGCGAGGTTTCACGCGCCGGCTTGTCGAAGCTGCGTGGAGCAGTGGGTCGCTCGAACGGAGTGGAAGCTTCCTCGCGACGAGGTGCAGGACGCTCGCTGTGCGACGGTCGCTCACTGCGCGCGGGACGCTCGTTGTAAGCCGGTCGATCGCCATGAGCGGAATGCTCGCTGCGCTGCGGACGATCGCCACGTGTCGGGCGCTCGCTGCGCTCATGGCGTTCATTGCGCTCGAAGGCCTGCGGGGCCGCCGGGGTGCGGTCGGGGCCGAGCAGCAGCGGCGTGTCGCCCTGCAGCAGGCGCGCCAGCGCGGCGGCGATGTCGACCATCGGCACGTTGTTTTCCGACTCGTAGCGCTCGACCAGCGAACGGTATTCGCCCGGTTCGCCGGTCGCCAGGGAATCGGTGATGCGGCCGAGGAAGCGTTCGACGCGCTTGTCGTTGACCGCTTCCACGCTGGGCAGCTTCATTTCCTCGATCGGCTGGCGCGTGGCGCGCTCGATCGAACGCAGCATGCCCTTCTCGCGCGGGGTCACGAACAGGATCGCGTCGCCGCTGCGTCCGGCACGGCCGGTGCGGCCGATGCGGTGCACGTAGCTTTCGGTGTCGTAGGGGATGTCGTAGTTCAGCACGTGGCTGATCCGTTCCACGTCGAGTCCGCGCGCGGCCACGTCGGTGGCGACCAGGATGTCGAGCTTGCCGTCCTTGAGCTGCTGGATGGTGCGCTCGCGCTGCTGCTGCTGGATGTCGCCGTTGATGGCGGCAGCGGCCAGGCCGCGCGCCTGCAGTTTCTGCGCCAGTTCCTCGGTGCCCAGCTTGGTCCGGGCGAACACGATCATCGCTTCGTAGGGTTCGGCCTCGAGGATCCGGGTCAACGCATCCAGTTTGTGCATGCCGCTGACGAACCAGTAGCGCTGGCGGATGTTGGTCGCGGTGGTGGTCTTGGAAGTGATGGTCACTTCCTGCGGATCGCGCAGGTAGGTCTGGGCGATGCGACGGATCACCTGCGGCATGGTCGCCGAGAACAACGCGACCTGGCGGGTCGGCGGGGTCTTCTTCAGCACTGTTTCGACGTCGTCGATGAAACCCATGCGCAGCATTTCGTCGGCTTCGTCCAGCACCAGCGTGGTCAGCTCGGACAGGTCCAGGGTGCCTCGTTCCAGGTGGTCGATCACCCGACCCGGCGTTCCCACCACCACGTGCACGCCGCGCTTCAGCGCGGTCAGCTGCGGCGCGTAGCCCTGGCCGCCGTAGATCGGCAGCACGATGAAACCGGGGATCTTGTTGGCGTAGCGCTGGAAGGCCTCGGCGACCTGGATCGCCAGCTCGCGGGTCGGCGCCAGCACCAGGGCCTGCGGCTTGCGCTGGTCCAGCTTGAGGCGCGACAGGATCGGCAGGGCGAAGGCGGCGGTCTTGCCGGTGCCGGTCTGGGCCTGGCCGAGCACGTCCTTGCCCTCCAGCAGGGCGGGAATGGTCGCCGCCTGGATCGGCGAAGGCGACTCGTAGCCTACTTCGGTGACCGAGGCCATGACTGGCGCGGAAAGGCCGAGATCGGCGAAAAGAAGGGGGGTGTCTGACTCGTTGGACATGCGAAAAGCTCCGGCGCGCCCCGGAACAGGGCCTACGCAAGGCGATATTGTGCGCCCTGGCGGAAGAGCTGTCGCCCTAAAACCTTATTGCGTGGGGCTTTCTCAGAGACGCAGGGTGGGTTTTAACCCGCCGAATGCCGTCGCGAGATTTGTGAAAGGCGGGCCGGGGCCCGCCCTACGCCAGCTACGGCCCCTCGCTCAGGCGAGGGCTTTCGACCGGTAATTGAAACCCACCATGCGCTTGGATTGCTCATCCCAGAGCTTCAATCGCGCCGATTTGAAGCTGGACCACAAGGTCAGGCGCGGCGCCGACCGCAGCAATTCGCTGGACTCGAACGCCTCGCGCAGGCGGTAGTTGGGAATGCGGCTGGCCAAGTGGTGGATGTGGTGGTAGCCGATGTTGCCGGTGAACCAGTGCAGCACGTGCGGCAGGTCGAAATACGAACTGCCGGCGACCGCGGCCTCGCCCGCGTCCCACTCGCCCTTGTTGGTCCAGTAGGCGCCTTCGAAGGTGTGCTGCACGTAGAACAGCCACACGCCCATGGCGCCGGCCAGCAATACGATCGGCAAGTGCACCATCAGCACGGTATGCCAGCCGATGGCGAAACCCAGCGCGCCACCCACGACCAGCAACATGAGGTTATTGAGCATCACGCTGGCCCATTCCTTCTTCCAGCTGAAAGGCAGGTCGAACGGGAAGCGGTGCTTGATCACGAACTGGTACAGCGGGCCGATGCCCAGCAGCACCGGCGTGCTGCGATAGAAGCGATAGGCGAAACGCCCGAGCCACGAACGCGATTCGTACTCGGCCACGGTCAGGGTTTCGATGTCGCCCATCTCGCGGCGGTCGAGGTTGCCCGAAGTGCCGTGGTGCACGGCGTGGGTCTTCTTCCAGTAGCCGTAGGGAAACAGCGTGATCAGGCCGAGGCAGCGGCCGACCAGGTCGTTGGCCTTCTGGCTGGCGAAGAACGAACCATGCCCGCAGTCGTGCTGGATGATGAAGAGGCGCACGTAGAAACCGGCGGCGGGAATGGCCATCAACAGCGTCCAGCCGTAACCCCACTGGGCGACCACGCTCCAGGCCATCAGCGCCCAGATCGCCAGCAACGGTGGCAGGGTATTGAGCAATTGCCAGATGGCGCGGCTCAGGCGGGGCTTGGCGAAGTGTGCGCACAACTTGCGCAACTGGGCGGCCGGGGTCGGCGCCGGGGTGTCGGAACTCAAGAGGTATCTCCCGTGGGAGATTCGATTGTCAGGGACGGATCGGGTCAGCGCAATGACGTTCGCAGGCGTATGGCCCGGATTGTTCATGCCGGCACGTTTCCATCTACTGAAACTGAACGGATGTGAGGATTTCTGCCCCGGTGCGAATCATGGGCTACATCAGCACAATCGAACAGGCACGGGAATGGGGTACACCGCAACCATGGCAAGGGACACGGACCGGCAGGAGCAATTCCGCGAACTGATCGAGCGCCATCGCGGGATCGTGTTCAAGGTCGCCAATACCTATGCCTGGCAGGCGGACGACCGCGAGGAACTGGCCCAGGAGATCGCCGTGCAGTTGTGGCGCGCTTTCCCCGGCTACGACCCGGCCCGTCCGTTCCCGACCTGGATGTACCGGATCGCATTGAACGTGGCGATCACTTACGTGCGCGGCAACAGCCGTCATCGCGCCCATGCCGTAGCGCTGGATGAAGAACTCCACGACCAGGCCGACGGCAACGCCGCCGATCACGAATCAGACCAGCAGGTGCGCGCCCTGCACCGCTTCATCCACGCCCAGGATCCGCTGAACCGCGCGCTGTTGCTGCTCTACCTGGAAGACCGCAGCTATCGCGAAATGGCCGAAGTCCTGGGCATCAGCGAAACCAACGTGGCGACCAAGATCAGTCGCCTCAGGCAACGCATCCGCACCGAAATCTGACCCGACACGAACGACACATGGAAGACATCATGGAACTCGACGAACTGAAGGCCGCATGGCATTCCCTGGACCGCAGGCTCGAACAGCAGAACGCGATCAACCTGCTGTTGCTGAAGGACGACCGGAGCAAGCGGATGCGCTCTAGCCTGCGTCCGCTTTTCTGGGGCCAGCTCCTGCAGATGCCGTTCGGCCTGCTCTTCGTGGCGCTGGCCGCGAGTCTGTGGATCCGGGCCGGCTCCGCGCCGCTGGACCTGCCCTGGCATGTGCTGCTGGCCGGCGTCTTCGTCCATGCCTACGGCGTGGCGGCGATCGCGCTGGCCGGATGCACGATGGGCCTGATCCGGACCATCGACTATTCCTTGCCGGTGCTGGATATCCAGAAGCAACTGCTCAGGTTGCGCCGGTTCTACATCATCAACGGCATGATCGTGGGCTTGCCATGGTGGTTCATGTGGGTGCCGGTGCTGATGATGCTGGTGGGGCTGGCAGGCGGAGATCTCTATGCAAAGGCGCCCTCGGTCGTGTGGATAGGCATGGGC
>JBOHXX010000271.1:0-4490 GCA_050737675.1 Pseudoxanthomonas sp. | reverse complement strand
CCCCAACCCCTCTCCCGGTGGGAGAGGGGCTCGAATTTCCGGAGCTTCCATGGACCACCTCGACACCCGCACCCTGCAACAGCTCGATGCCGCGCACCACCTGCATCCGTTCAACGACAACGCCGCGCTGGCGAAGAAGGGCACGCGCATCCTGACCCGCGGCGAAGGCTGCTACGTCTGGGATGCGGAAGGGCACAAGCTGCTCGATGCCTTTGCCGGGCTGTGGTGCGTCAACCTCGGTTACGGGCGCAAGGAGCTGGGCGAGGTCGCGTCGAAGCAGATGACCCAACTGGCCTACTACAACAGCTTCTTCCAGTGCACCACCGAGCCGACCATCCAGCTCGCCGCGAAGCTCGCGGAGCTGACGCCGGCCGACCTCAACCACGCGTTCTTCACCAACTCCGGTTCCGAGGCCAACGACACCATCCTGCGCCTGGTCCGACATTTCTGGGCGGTGCAGGACCAGCCGCAGAAGAACATCTTCATCGGCCGCCATGACGGCTATCACGGCACCACCATGGCTGGCGCCAGCCTTGGCGGGATGAAGGGCATGCACAAGCAGGGCGGGCTGCCGATCCCCGACATCCACCATATCGATCCGCCGTTCTGGTTCGCCGATGGCGGTGATATGGATCCGGACGAATACGGCCTGGTCGCGGCGCGCCGGCTGGAAGCGAAGATCCTCGAGCTCGGTCCGGATCGCGTCGCCGCTTTCATCGGCGAACCGATCATGGGCGCGATCGGCGTGTACATCCCGCCGATGACTTACTGGCCGGAGATCGAACGCATCTGCCGCAAGTACGACGTGCTGCTGGTCGCCGACGAAGTGATCTGCGGCTTCGGCCGCACTGGCGAATGGTTCGCCGCGGACTACTTCGGTTTCACCCCCGACGTCATGACCCTGGCCAAGGGCATCACCTCCGGTTACATCCCGCTGGGCGCGGCCATGTTCAACGATCGCGTGGCGGGCGTACTGGCCAACCAGGGTGGCGAACTGGCGCATGGCTGCACCTATTCGGGGCATCCGGTGTGCGCCGCGGTGGCGCTGGAGAACATCCGCATCCTGCAGGACGAGAACATCGTCGAGAACTGCAAGGCCGACACCGCGCCATACCTCGCCGGGCGTTGGGCCGAGCTGGGCGAACATCGCCTGGTCGGCGAGGCGCGCATCGCCGGCATGGTCGGCGCACTTGAGCTCGTGCCGGACAAGGGCCGGCGTGCATTCTTCGATGATCGCGGTAAAGTGGGTCAGCTGTGTCGCGACAAGGCATTGGCCAACGGGTTGATCCTGCGCGCGACCTACGATGCCATGCTGCTGTCGCCGCCATTGGTCATCAGCCGGGACCAGATCGACGAGCTGTTCGGGAAGACCTGGAAAGCATTGGACGAGACCGCCACGGAGCTGGGCGTGTAGGGAAGGGGAATAAACGGATGCCTCGCGGCGACGCGGGGCTTGGTGCCAACGACGATGCCCTTTCGGGCCATGTGGAGAGTGCAATGAAGCTGCGAATACTGGGTGTGATGATGGCCGCATGCACGCTCGCCGCGTGCGGAGGCAAGGGCGACGACAAGGCCGCCGCTGCCGGCACCGACGCCGGTGGCGACAAGGTCGTCAATGTCTTCAACTGGTCCGACTACATCGCCGAGGACACCAACGCCAACTTCGAGAAGAAGACCGGCATCAAGGTGACCTACGACGTGTTCGACAGCAATGAAGTGCTGGAAACCAAGCTGCTGGCCGGTTCCAGCGGCTACGACGTGGTGGTGCCGACGCTCAACTTCCTCGGCCGCCAGATCCAGGCCGGCGTGTTCCTGCCGCTGGACAAGTCGAAGATCCCCAACTACGCCAACCTCGATCCCGAGCTGATGAAGCGGCTCGAGTCGCAGGACCCGGGCAACGCGTATGCGGTTCCGTACATGCAGGGCATCACCGGCATCGGCTACAACATCGACAAGGTCAAGGCGGTGTTCGGCAGTGTCGATCCGGCCAAGAGCCTGGACATCGTGTTCAAGCCGGAGAACATCTCCAAGCTCAAGAGTTGCGGCGTGACTTTCCTGGACACGCCTTCCGAAATAGTCCCGCTGGCCCTCAACTACCTGCACGAGGACCCCAACAGCACCGACCCGGCGGTGATCAACAAGGCCGCGGCGCTGCTGAAGACCATCCGCCCCTACATCACCAACTTCCATTCGTCCGAATACATCGAGTCGCTGGCCAACGGCGACATCTGCCTGGTGGTCGGCTGGTCGGGTGACGTGATCCAGGCCAGGAATCGCGCCGCCGAGGCCAAGAACGGCGTCAACATCGCCTTCTCCATTCCCAAGGAAGGCGCGCCGATCTGGTTCGACATGCTGGCCATCCCCAAGGACGCCAAGCACGTCGACGAGGCCTATGCCTACATCAACGACCTGCTGGATCCGCAGGTGATGGCCAACAACTCCAACTACATCAGCTACGCCAACGCCGTGCCCAAGGCCAAGCCGCTGATGGACAAGAGCATCACCGACGATCCGACCGTGTATCCGCCGCCGGAAGTGATGGCGACGCTGTTCAACTTCGCGATCATCCCGCCGGAAGTGGACAAGCTGTACACCCGGATCTGGACCGAGTTGAAGACCGGCAAGTAAGCGGTATGCGGTAAAGGGTGGAGTCGCGCCTTCGGCGCTGGCAAGAGGGAAGGGAGCGAAGCACTTCGCTTCCCTTCGCAGGCGACCTCGTCGCCGACTTCACCCTTGACAGCCCGCATCGCGGGCGGCTTCACCACTCCAACGGGGACGCGCATGGCAACGGAGAAGTTGAACGGGACGACGCAGAACGGCAAGGCCGGCACAGACGACTACCTGCGCATTGTCGACGTGCGCAAGGAATTCGACGGCTTTGTCGCGGTCGAGGACACCGACCTGTCGATCCGCAAGGGCGAGATATTCGCGTTGCTCGGCGGCTCGGGTTGCGGCAAGTCGACCCTGCTGCGCTGCCTGGGCGGTTTCGAGAAACCCACCTCGGGCAAGATCTACCTCGACGGCCAGGTCATGAACGACCTGCCGCCGTACGAGCGTCCGATCAACATGATGTTCCAATCGTACGCGTTGTTCCCGCACATGACCGTGGAACAGAACATCGCCTTCGGCCTGAAGCAGGACGGATTGTCGAAGGACGCGATCAAGAAGCGCGTCGAAGAGATGCTCGCGCTGGTGCAGCTGGGAAAACTGGCCAAACGCAAACCGCACCAGTTGTCCGGTGGGCAGCAGCAACGCGTGGCGCTGGCGCGGTCGCTGGCCAAGGGGCCGAAGCTGCTGCTGCTGGACGAACCGATGGGCGCGCTGGACAAGAAGCTGCGCTCGCAGATGCAGCTGGAGCTGGTCAACATCATCGAGACCTCGGGCGTGACCTGCGTGATGGTCACCCACGACCAGGAAGAGGCCATGACCATGGCCACGCGCATCGCCCTGATGGATTCCGGGCGCATCCGCCAGGTCGGCACGCCGGACGAGATCTACGAATCGCCAACCAGCCGCTTCGCCGCGGAGTTCATCGGCTCGGTCAACATGTTCCAGGGCAAGGTGGACGAGGACAAGGCCGACTACGTCACCATCGTTTCGCCATCGCTCGATTCACCGATCTATGTCGGCCACGGCATCTCCGGTTTCGAGGGCCAGGAAGTCTCCTTCGGCGTGCGCCCTGAAAAAGTCCACATCAGCAAGGAAGAGCCCGCCCAGCAATACAACAAGGCACGCGGCAAGATCGAGGACATCGCCTATTTCGGCAGCCACTCGGTGTTCCATGTGCGCCTGCCCAGCGGCTTCAAGTTCATGGCCAATTTCGCCAACCAGCAGCGCTGGGCCAGCGAGGGCATGACCTGGGGCGACGAGGTCTGGATGTCGTGGGGGGACAACGAAGGCGTGGTGCTGACCTCATGAACGCCATCCTGAAGAGCACGCTGTTGAGACGACTGCTCCCGCATCCGCGCTGGGCGGTGATCTCGGTTCCCTACCTGTGGCTGCTGGTGTTCTTCGCGATCCCGTTCCTGATCGTGCTGAAGATCTCGTTCTCCAAGCTCGCCATCGCCATGCCACCGTACACGCCGATCATGGAGTACGTGGACAACGCGGTATCGCTGAAGTTGAACCTGACCAACTACATCGGCCTGTTCACCGATTCGCAATACGTGCAGGCCTACCTGAGTTCGATCAAGATCGCGGCGATCTCCACCTTGCTGGCGTTGTTGATCGGCTATCCGATGGCCTACGTGATCGCGAAGATGTCGCCTTCTGCGCGCAACATCGCGATGATGCTGGTGATCCTGCCGTCGTGGACCTCGTTCCTGATCCGGGTCTATGCCTGGATCGGCATCCTCAAGCCCAAGGGCCTGCTCAACGACCTGCTGATGAAGCTGCACCTGGTCAGCGAACCCCTGCAGATAATCAATACGCCGACCGCCGCCTACATCGGCATCGTCTACTGCTACCTGCCGTTCATGGTCCTGCCGCTG
>JBOHXX010000270.1:0-4499 GCA_050737675.1 Pseudoxanthomonas sp. | reverse complement strand
ACTTCATCCAGGGCAACCTGGTGCAGGGCGTCGGCAGCGATCTGGGTTTCGATTTCCATAACGCGGTGCTGTAGGAATGAACCTGCTCGGGCGGTGGCCCGTAGCGCCATGGCTGGCCCTGCTTGCGATCCTGTTGGCGGTGGCGGCCTTGCTGCTGCCGATGACCGGTGTCGCCGGGCCGTGGACATGGATGGCATTGGCCTGCACCGGCTGCGCCGCCCTGCTATGCGGGTTCGTCGCCTTGCGCATGCGTGCCCTGTCCGCACGCCACCAAGGCAGCGAAGCACGCGCGGCGATGGCCGAATCCGAGCGCGACAACCTGCAGCGCGAGTTGCAGCAGCACGGTCGCCTGGAGCAGCAGTTGCTGCTGGCCAAGCAGGCGGCCGAATCGGCGGTGCTGGCCAAGGGTGAATTCCTGGCCACGATGAGCCACGAGATCCGTACCCCGCTCAACGGCATCGTGCCGATGCTGGACCTGCTCTCGCGCGCGGCATTGCCGCCGGACCAGCGCGACATGCTCAACACCGCCAGCGCTTCCTCGCAGCAGTTGCTGCGCATCGTCGACGACATCCTCGATTATTCCAAGCTGGAAGCGAACAAGCTGGAGCTGGAAGTCACCGGCTTCAACCTGCGCGACGTGCTGGACGGGGTGATGCAGCTGATGCAGCGCCCGGCCGACAACAAGAACCTGCGCCTCAACCTGCAACTGGACCCGGCGGTGCGCCTGCCGGTGCGCGGCGATCCGGTGCGCATGCGCCAGATCCTCAGCAATTTGATCGGCAATGCAGTCAAGTTCACCGAGCGCGGCGCAGTTACCGTGATCGTGCGCCGGCTCGGCGAAACTACGGCCCAGCACCTGTTGCGCTTCGAGGTCCGCGACACCGGCATCGGCATCGACGCCGAAGCGCAATCGCGACTGTTCAACTCCTTCACCCAGGCCGACGCCTCGACCACGCGGCTGTACGGCGGCACCGGACTGGGACTGGCGATCTGCAAGCGCATCGTCGACCTGATGGGTGGGCGCATCGGCGTGGTTTCCGAGCCCGGGCGCGGGGCCAGCTTCTGGTTCGAAGTGCCGCTGTTGAAAGTGATCGGCGACATGCGCACCCAAGGCCTGGGCGCCGACCTGTCGCGCGCCTTGCTGGTCGGCCCCGACGTGCGCCTGCGCCATCGCCTGGGCCTGTTGCTGCCCAGTTGGGGCATCCAGTTGAGCTGCGTGGACACCACCCAGGAAGCGCTGGAGCGTGTCCGCGCCGGGCTGGCCCCGGGATCGACGCCATTCGCGATCATCATCGGCGACCTGTCCAGCATCCGCGCCAGCGCGCGCGCCCTGCACCGCGGCGTGACCCGCAGCAACGTCACCCAACAGATCCGCATGGTCTGGTTGTATGGCGACGAGGAAATCCCAGACGAACTGCGCGAAAACAGCACCCTGCTGCCGCGCCAGTCGCACGGCGCGGACCTGCATGCGGCACTGTCGTTCGCGCCGCCCGTGGACAAGCCAGAAGTGGCCTTCGAGCCGATTCCCGACAAGGACGTCCTGTTGCCACCCCTCGGCAATGATCGTTCCGGACCCGTTGCGGACACTGCGCCCGCAATCATCGCGGTTCCGGCCACGGCCGGCGCAACGACCCGCTTACTGCTGGTCGAGGACAATCCGGTCAACCTGGCCGTCGGCGAAAAACTGTTGTCGGTGCTCGGTTATACCTGCGACATCGCCGTCAATGGCCAGATCGCGCTGGAGAAAATGGCGACCGGGCAATACAGCCTGGTGCTGATGGATTGCCAGATGCCGGTGCTGGATGGCTATTCGGCTACGCGTGAATGGCGCGACCGCGAAACGCTGCGCAAATCCCCACAGCGATTGCCGATCGTGGCCATGACCGCCAACGCGATGGCCGGCGACCGGCAACGCTGCCTGGATGCGGGCATGGACGATTACCTGTCCAAGCCGGTTTCGCGCGAACAACTCGAGAACTGCCTGCAACGCTGGCTACCGGGCCGGGCCAGCTTCGAGCCCCGCGAGATACCGGAGCCAACCGCCCAGCCACTGCCTTCGCTGCATGCGGTTCCGGCCATCGCCGCTCCGGCACGACCGGGTGCACCGGTTTCTTTCCCGGTGCTGGACCACAGCATGCTGGACGAGTTGCGGGAAATCGCCGGCGATGAAACGGCGCGCATCATCGCTCTGTTCCTGGAGGACGCGCCGCGCCTGATCGCGCAACTGGAAGGCGCCTCCGCGCTGCCGGACCTGGACGCGATGCGCGATGCCGCGCATACGCTCAAGTCCTCCAGCGCCAATGTCGGCGCGATGGCGCTATCGACCGCGGCCAAACGCGTGGAGCTGGGCGCGCGGGCGATGAAACTGGATCGCCCCGCGGTGGCAGTGGCGCTGGTGATCGCCGAGTACGCGCGCGCGCGGATGGCCCTGCAGGGTTATGTGTCGCAACTCAGCCGCAACGCCCGGATCCCGGTCGTCCCGGCCGATCAGTCCTCGAGCTTGGTCAGCAGGTAGTTCGGTTCACCGATCCGGTCGATCACCGACAACTGGGTCTCGATCCAGTCGATGTGTTCTTCTTCGGATTCCAGGATGTCGGCGAACAACTCGCGACTCACGTAATCGCTCACTTTTTCACAATGCGCGATCGCCTCGCGCAACAGCGGCGTGGCCTCGTTTTCCAGGGCCAGGTCGCATTCCAGCAACTCGCGCGGGTTCTCGCCGATGCGCAACTTGCCCAGGACCTGGAAGTTGGGCAAGCCATCGAGGAACAGGATGCGCTCGGACAGCTTGTCCGCGTGCTTCATCTCGTCGATGGATTCCTCGTACTCGTGTTTCGCCAGTTCCTTCAGGCCCCAGTTCTTCAGCATCTTGGCATGCAGGAAATACTGGTTGATCGCGGTCAGCTCGTTGTAGAGCGCCTTGTTGAGGAATTCGATGACTTTGGCGTCGCCCTTCATGGCCCTGCTCCGGCGGTGGGGAAGGCGCTCAGGTTAGCCACTCGCGCCAAGCGATGGCGGAACGCGAATCGTGTTCGTTTTCGGGTGGGCTCGTTTCGGTTGGATCCGGGCATCCACGGCAGTGGCGTGGTGGCCGCGTTGGGCCGACTCAGGCGGCCTGCTGAATGCCCGCAACCAGCATCGGAACCGGAAAGGCATTGCCACGCTCGGCGCGTGCGGTTTCCAGGATCGCCGAGGCGGTGTCCAGGCAGGTTCCACAGCTGGCGCCACAGCCGGTCCGCATGGTCAGCTCGGCCACGCTTCGCACGCCGCTGGCGGCGGCTTCGCGGATCTGGTGGTCGGTGACACCGTTGCAGATGCAGACGTACATGGCGCGCGTGGATCCTGGCAGCCCGGTGGTCGGGTCGTGCCTATTCCATCGCGAATGAGAATGATTGTCAATTCTTGCCGGGACCGCCGCTTCCATCGCGTCGGGCGCCGGGACGTGAATTGGGCCGGTTGCTTGGCACCGGCCGGCCCAAGCCAAGCTCAGGCATCCAGGCACTCAGCAATGCCTGCGGCACCGCCTGCACTTCAGCCACCAGCCGGGCGAAGGGAGCCAGATGACCCAGCGCACGGGCATAGACCCCGCGCTTGAACACCACCACATGTTCCATCGGGTACCAGAAATCCACCCATCGCCAGTGGTCGAATTCGGGCGTATCGGTCAGGTCCAGGCGCAGGTGGGATTCGTCGCCAACCAGCCGCAGCAGGAACCAGACCTGCTTCTGGCCGATGCAGACATGGCGTTCGTTGTAGCGCACGGCACGCGGCGGCAGCCGATAGCGCAACCAGCCGGGGGTGGCGCCCAGGATCTCGACATGCTCTGGGAGCAGGCCGGTTTCCTCGCGCAATTCGCGGTACATGGCCTCGACCGGAGTCTCATCGGTGTTCATGCCGCCCTGCGGGAACTGCCAGCCGTCCCGACGCACCCTGCGCGCCCAGAACACCCGCCCATCCGGGCCCATCAACACTATGCCGACATTGGGTCGGTAGCCGTCCGGATCGATCACGATGCGGACTCCTGAAATCTACTGGGTCCGACTGTGCCATGTCGGCGCCGATGTCTCAAGCGAAGCGGATACGATTGACAGGCGCGGGCCATGCAGGAAAAATACGCGGTTCAATGCGCGGCTATGTAGCTCAGCCGGTTAGAGCACGTCACTCATAATGACGGGGTCGGTGGTTCGAGTCCACCCATAGCCACCACCGCGTTTCACGCCAAACCCTATGATTCCATGGGGTTTTTTGTTATCGCTCATGAAAATTAAAGCCGGGTCGCGACACGGGGCGGCCCAGCCATTCGCGCGTCGGTACTAGGGAGTGAAATTTTCATCGGCCTTGCGTTTATCGGGCTTGTCGCGGCTCGCTGGGCGGGTCGCACGCCTGCACACGCCCCCTGTGCGGTCTCCTGCACAGCTTGGCGGCGCTATTTCCCTCTCAGGGATTGTTGCTGCCTGACGTACTTCATCAGGTTGATGAAGGTGTCCACCCAATAGATG
>JBOHXX010000269.1:0-4511 GCA_050737675.1 Pseudoxanthomonas sp. | reverse complement strand
GGCTTGCTCGGATGCCCTGTCTTTGTAGGTCCGAGCTTGCTCGGATGCTCCCGGCACGGAATCAAAATCATCCGAGCAAGCCCGGACCTACGCACCGAAGGAAGTTCCCTTGGGGGACAAAACAACGACAGAGCTCCTGGCGCAGCATTGGGATGCATCCGTGAAACGTCCCGGGTGCGCTTCGCTTGCTCGGGCTGCGTTGGCTACGCTGGCTATCTACTATTCCGCCACCCTCACCCGCACCGGCTCCGCAAACGGCTTGATCCCCAAAGCCTCGTCGATCTCGCTTGGGTAGTAGGCATTGCCCTGGCTGATCACCAGCGCGACCTTGCGGATATCGGAGATATTGGTGGTGGGGTCGCCATCGACCAGGATCAGGTCCGCGCGCTTGCCGACGGCAATGGACCCGCGGTCCTGCAGGGTGCCGGTGTACCTGGCCCCATTCCAGGTCGCCACCTGCAGCACCTGCGCCGGGGTCAACCCGGCTTTCGCGTAAAGCTCGAGTTCGCGCTGCAGAGTGAAACCCGACAGCTCGTCGGTACCCGCCACGATCGGCACGCCCGCCTTGTACATGCGCCCGACGAACTCGACCAGCTTGTCGAACGACTTGGTGTACAGCGCCGCAGTGGCGTCGTCGGGGATATCCATTTCGGCCGCGCGACGGCTGCGCTGGATGTCCGGCGGCAGATGGTCGGCCACGTCGGCCACGATCGGCGACAACTCGCCATCGCGCTGATGCAGGAATTCGAATGTCGCCAGGGTCGGATCGATCACGATCTGCTTCTGCGCCAGCATCGCGATGAAATCCTGCACCGGCTTCGAGTCGAAATCCAGGCCGGCGGTCTTCTTTGCCACCAGGTAGAAACGTTCCAAGGTGCGCGTATCAGTTTCCGGGGTGACGAAGAAATTCAGCAGCACCTGGTTGATGTGCTGGATCTCGTCATAGCCCTGCTCCACCGCTTCGTGGGCGGTGAGGAACGCGGGAATGTGGCCACTGACACGCAGACCGCGGTGATGCGCGTAGGCAGTGGTTTCCGGCAGGATCGCCTTCGGGAATGAGTTGTAGATCTTGATCTGCGGGTAACCGTGGTCGGCATACCAGTCGATGGCCTTCTTCGCCTCGGCCAGGTCCTTGATGACGAAGCCGTTGCGCGCCGACATCTTGCTTTCGCCTTCGAGGAAACCGGCCGGCACGATGTCCGGGCCCAGCAGCTTGCCTTCCCTCAATTGCACCATCAACTGCTGCAGGGTGGCGTTGTCGTTGCCCATGTCGCGGATCGTGGTGATGCCCGACGCCAGGTGCAGGCCGCCATCCCACGGGCCGAAATGCGCGTGCATGTCGAACAGTCCCGGCAGCAGCACCTTGCCGCCGGCATCGACGATGTTGTCGGCCTTGGCAAGTTCACCGCCGCCATTGGCGATGGAAACGATCCTGCCATTCTCGATCAACAGATCGGAAGCCGGGCCCAGGGTAGCGTTCTCGCTGTCGAACACGCGCGCGTTGCGGATCAGGGTGGTACCAGGCAAAGGATGGGCCAGACGTTGTTGCATGCCCAACAGCACTTCGCCCTCGGCCTGCTTCTGCTGCTTTTCCAGCGCATCGGCGTTGGCTTCCCAACCTTCCTCGATGAGCTGCAGGAACCCGGGATAGATGAAGGCGAACAGGCGCGGATTGTCGCCGGTCGTGGCCCAGGCGAAAGTCGGGGTCAGGCCGACACCGGTCATGGCGACCAGTTGCACCTTGCGCTTGTCGTTGCCGTGCATCACCTCGGCATCGGCGACCTTGCGTACACTGAGCGTACCGCTGGGTATCAGTGACAGTTTGCCGTCGCTGCGTTTGGCCAGAGCTGAAAGCGCTACCGAGAAACCTTCCGGAGTGCCGCCGAGCGCCGAATACATCGCGGCGCCGGTGACCGCCTGCTTGCCCTGGTCGGAAGTCGACTTCCATTCCACCTCGTCGCCCTTGCGCGAGAAAGTCTCATCGACCTTGGCGCCGAAAGTGGAAGTACCGGTGACCTTGTATTCGCTATAGGTGCCGTCGGCCGCCAGCTTGTACTCCTCTTTCAGCTCGGGGCCACGACCGTTGTCCTTGAAGATGAAATCGACATGGATGGTGCCGTCGTCGTCCTTGCGCACGACCTGTTCGCCGGCCTTGGTGCCGCCATCGACCAGTGCGACATAACGAAGGGTCTCGGCCGCCATGGCCGGACCGGCAAGGAACATCGCAAGACACAGGCAAAGGGTGCGCTTCATGGGCATCTCCAGGGAATCCAGGCCGTGTGCCGGTTGGTCGCAGGCCGAAGCCGCGAGCATATCCCACCCCCGGCTTTCGGCTACCCCTGCCTTTCGTCACAGGCCCGGCGGCCGGGCATCGGTTAGCCTGTAAAGTCCAACTCTGCAAGGAATCCGCAGTATGACCACCCGCCTCGCCCTGGCGCTTGCCGCCTCCCTTGGACTCGCCATGCCCGCCTATGCACAGGCCGCCGCTCCGGCCACCGCCGCAGCCGCCCAGACTTCCAATCCCTTCGCCGCGGAAAGCCCGCTGCCGCTGCACTACCCGCAGTTCGACAAGATCAAGGACAGCGACTTCGCCCCCGCCTTCGACGCCGGCATGGCCGGGCAATTGAAGGAAATCGACGCGATCGCCAACAACTCCGAAGCACCCAGCTTCGACAACACGATCCTGGCCATGGAAAAGAGCGGCCAGGAACTGAATCGCGCGCAGACCGTGTTCTTCAGCCTGGTCGGGGCCGACACCAACGATGCGCGCAACAAATTGCGCGCCGATTACGCCGCCAAGTTCGCCGCGCATAGCGACGCCATCGCCCTCAATGGCAAGTTGTTCGAACGCATCGACGCGCTCTACAACAAGCGCGACACGCTGGGCCTGGGCGCCGAAGGCGTGCGCCTGGTCGATCGCTATCACACCGATTTCGTGCGCAGCGGCGCCAAGCTGTCCGATGCCGACAAGGCCAAGCTCAAGGCGATGAACTCCGAGCTCGCCGAACTGGGCAGCAAGTTCAGCGACAACGTGCTGAAGGACGTCAACGCCTCGGCCGTGGTCATCGACGACGCCAAGCAGCTCGACGGCTTCACTGCCGAGCAGATCGCCGCTGCCGCCGATGTGGCCAAGAGTCGCAAGCTGGACGGCAAGTACGTCATCACCCTGCTCAACACCACCGGCCAGCCGCCGGAATCCGAGTTGACCGATCGCGCCACGCGCCAGAAGCTGCACGAGGCCTCGATCGCCCGCGGCAGCCACGGTGGCGAATTCGACAACCGCGCGATCATCTCCCGGATCATGAAGCTGCGCGCCGAACGTGCCAACCTGCTCGGCTATCCCAATCACGCCGCCTACGTGCTGGAAGACGAAACCGCCAAGACCCCGCAGGCGGTCAACGACATGCTCGGCAAGCTGGCCCCGGCCGCGGTGGCCAACGCCAAGCGCGAAGCCGCCGACCTGCAGGCGATGATCAAGAAGGAAGGCGGCGATTTCGAACTGGCGCCATGGGACTGGTCCTTCTATGCCGAAAAAGTGCGCAAGGACAAATTCAATTTCGACGAATCCCAGCTCAAGCCCTACCTCGAGCTGGACAACGTGCAGCAGAACGGCGTTTTCTACGCCGCCAACCAGCTCTACGGCCTGACCTTCAAGGAACGCAAGGATCTACCGGTCTACGAGCCCAGTGTGCGCGTGTTCGACGTGTTCGACGCCGACGGCAAGCAGCTGGCGATCTTCATCTCCGACATGTACAAGCGCGATTCCAAGCGCGGCGGCGCGTGGATGAATTCCTATGTGTCGCAGTCGGGCCTCACCGGCTACCTGCCGGTGGTCGCCAACCACCTCAACATCCCCAAGCCGCCGGAAGGCAAGCCGACGCTGCTGACCTGGGACGAAGTGACCACCCTGTTCCACGAGTTCGGCCATGCGCTGCACGGCATGTTCTCGAACGTGGAATACCCCTACTTCACCGGCACCAGCGTGCCGCGCGATTTCGTCGAATATCCGTCGCAGGTCAACGAGATGTGGGCCGACTGGCCGGCGATCCTGCACAACTACGCCAAGCACTACCAGACCGGCGCACCGATGCCGCAGGAACTGCTGGACAAGGTGATCGCGGCCTCCAAGTTCAACCAGGGTTTCAAGACCACCGAATACCTGGGCGCGGCCATGCTCGACCAGCGCTGGCACCAGATCGGCCCTGGCCAGGTGCCCGATGCGGCCGGGGTGATGAAGTTCGAAGCCGACGCCCAGGCCGCCGACGGCCTGAATTATCCGCCGGTGCCGCCGCGTTACCGCACGCCGTACTTCAGCCACATCATGGGCGGCTACTCGGCGGGTTATTACGCCTACATCTGGTCGGAAGTACTGGACGCCAACAGCGTGGAATGGTTCGAGCAGCATGGCGGCCTGACCCGCGCCAACGGCGACCATTTCCGCAAGACCCTGCTGTCGCAGGGCGGCAGCCAGGATGCGATGAAGCTGTTCCAGGATTTCGCCGGCCATGCAC
>JBOHXX010000268.1:0-4559 GCA_050737675.1 Pseudoxanthomonas sp. | reverse complement strand
GACCTACATAAGGCGGCGAGAGAATGTCTCGCCACCTTTGCCGCTCAGGTCGCGCGCAGCGCCGTCGTCACCGGCAAGCGTGCCGCACGCAGCGCCGGGAACAATCCGCCGACCAGGCCGATGCCCAATGCCCACTTCAGGCCGCTCCACAGCAGCTCGGGCGAGACCTTGAACTGGAATACCACCTGGCTGAAGTTCGCGCCCAGCGTGGCCACGCTGTAGCCGTTGAAGATCGCCCAGGCGATGAATCCACCCAGCACGCCGCCCAGCAGTGCCAGCAACATCGTTTCCAGCATCACCGCCATCACTACCGGCGTGCCGCGAAAACCGATCGCGCGCATGGTCGCGATTTCGCGCGCGCGTCCGGCGACCGCCGCATACATGGTGTTGAGCGCGCCGAACACCGCGCCGATCGCCATGATCGTGCCGATCACCGTGCCCAGGATGTTGATCAATTTGGTCAGGCCGGTGGACTGCTTGGTGTAGTAGTCGCGCGTGGTCAATGCGTCCAGCTTCAGGCGCGGGTCGTTGGCCAGGGCATCGGTCAGCTGCTTGAATCCGGCCTTGCCATTCACGCCGACCGTCACCGACTGATACGCGCGGCGATCGTAGGCGGAGGACAGGGTTTCGATATCGGTCCACAACTCCGAATCATGCGCATCGCCCGAGGCGAACACGCCGACCACCGTCCACGCCTGGTTGCCCAGCTTGACCTGCTTGCCGATGTCCAGGCCGCGATACTGCTTCTTCGCGCCCTGGCCGACGATCAGCTCGCGCAGGCCGACGCCGAACTTGCGCCCTTCGATCAGCTTGATCTGCGGACGGATCGCCCAGGCCTCTTCGCTGACGCCGCGGAACTGCGCGTTCGCATCCTCTCCGCTGCTCGCGGTCGGCAGGTTGACCACCTGCGACAGCTCCGGAGAAATGATCGCGCGGCCATTGGCGTCCTTGCGCAGGCCCGCCAGCGTGCCGATCAGCGGCACCTGGTCACGGGTGATAACCGAGTTGGTTTCGGCCTGCGAACCGCCACGCAGGATGATCGCCGTGTCGTCGTTGCCGGTCTGCTTGAGCGTGGCGGAAAAGCCTTCGCCCATCGCCAGCATCGCCACCAGCACGCCGACCACACCGGCGATACCGACGATGATCACCGACGAGGCGCCCCAACGCTGCGGCAGGCTGGCGATGCCGATGCGCGCAGCCGCCAGGGCCAGACGTCCAGTACGGGTGAACGCCAGCCACAATCCCAGGATCGCCGCGACAGCGGCGACGCCGTACCAGGGCAGCATGATCCAGACGACCAGGCCGACTACCAGCGACAGGATCGAGAGCGCATTCCAGAGCCATTGATTCTTCATAGGTCACTCCAATTCGGTTTCACAACCGGCCCGGCGCAGCGCGCCCGGCGTTCTCCGAAACGCGCGGCACTGCCGCGCAAGCAGTTTCGGCTCACTCTAGCGGCCAGCCAGTGCATCGACGATTTTCAGGCGCATCGCACGCCTCGCGGGCAACGCGCCGACCACGATGCCGATGCCGAGCATCAGCCCCAGTCCCAGCAACCAGGTTTCCAGCGGCACGTTGGGCAGGTTGAGCATGCCGCCGCTGGCCGCACTCAATGCGGGAATGATCGCCGCCGCCAGGCCCATCCCGATCGCGCCGCCCAGCACGATCAGCAGCACCGATTCCACCAACACCAGGGTCAGTACCGTGCCGTTGGTGAAGCCGAGTGTCTTCAGCACCGCCAGCTCCGGGATGCGGTCGCGCACCGCCTGCGACATGGTGTTGCCGGTCAGCAGCAGCAGGGTGAAGAACACCGCGGCCATGATCGCGGTGACGATCAGGCCGATGTCGGCGAACTGCTTGGCGAAGGACTGCTGGAACGCCTGCTCGGTCTGGCTCTTGGTCTCGTGGTCGGAATTCTGCGAAATCGCATCGATCGCCTTGGCCACGCGGGTGGCATGGTCCACGTTGTCCAGCTTGACGATGTACCAGCCGACCTTGCCGTTGACGTACTGGTTGGCCTCATCGAAGTACTTCCAGTGGAACACCAGCTGGTTTTCCTCGCCCTTGCGCTTGCTGTCGTTGAGCTTGAAGGTGCCGCTCATCTTCAGCGGCCAGGCGTTGCTGCCGTCTTTCTGCGGGAAGATCGTGGCCTGCAACGGAATTGTGTCGCCGATCTTCCAGCCATTCCGCTTGGCCAGCGCCTCACCGACCATGGCCCCGGTGCGATCGGATTGCCAGGCCTTCAGTTCTTCCGGCTTGACGATGAATTCCGGATACAGGTCGAAGTAGTTTTCGCTGACCGAAAAGTTGGGGAAGAAATTCTTCGGGTCGCGATAGATGCCACCGAACCAGGCGGCATAGGCGCTGTTCTTCACGCCGGGCGTGGAAGCGATCTGCGGGGTCAGGCTGTAGGGCAGCATCTGCGTGATCGACAGGCGCGAACCGACCACCAGGCGGTCGGCGCCGGCGACGCTGCCACCGCTGTTGAAGGCCACGCGTACCGAGTCGAGCAGGCCGAACAGCAGGAACGCGGCGATCACCGACAACAGGGTCAGGAAAGTGCGCGTCTTGCTGCGGAACAATGCCGACCAGATGAGGGAGAAATATTTCATTGGAATCTCCAGTAGGGAGCCAGAAGCCAAGAAGTGAGGAGTGAGGAGTGAGCAAGGGAAAAAGCGGGCGTCATTTTGCTTTTACTCACTCCTCACTCCTCTCCGCTCGTTCTTGTTCTTCTCCACTCGTTTCACGCTTAGTGCGCTGCCGGTGTATCGGTCAGTTCGCCCTTGTCCAGGTGGATGGTGTGGGTCGCGTATTCGGCGGCCTTCGGGTCGTGGGTGACCATGATGATGGTCTTGCCGTGTTCCTTGTTGAGCAGCTGCAGCAGGCCCAGCACTTCCTCGGCCGAATGCCGGTCCAGGTCGCCGGTCGGTTCGTCGCAGATCAGGAAGGTCGGATCCGACACGATGGCGCGGGCGATGGCCACGCGTTGCTGCTGGCCGCCGGACAGTTCGTTGGGGCGGTGCGAGCCGCGATCGGCCAGGCCGACCAGCTGCAACGCGATCTCCGCATTGCGCTTGCGCTGCGCGCCGCCGAGCTTGGTCAGCAGCAATGGCAGTTCGACATTCTTCTGCGCAGTCAGCGTGGGCATCAGGTTGTAGAACTGGAACACGAAGCCGACGTGCTGGCTGCGCCAGTGCGCGAGTTGGCCGTCACTGAAACTGTCGATGCGCTCGCCCTCGATCTCGATCTCGCCGCCGCTGGGCGTGTCCAGGCCACCAATCAGGTTGAGCAGGGTGGTCTTGCCGGAGCCGGACGGACCCATCAGGGCGACGAAGTCACCCCGCGGGATTTCGAGATCCAGGCCGTGCAGCACCTGCACCTGTTCGGGGCCGCGCTGATAGGTCTTGCTGAGGTTGCGGATGGAGACCAGTGAGGACATGTGCATTTTCCTTCGGCTGAATTCGGGTTGGTGGATTCTGGATTCGTCACGCCACCAGGCGTTTGCTACTGGGACGACGACGCAGTAACAGCAAAATCGACAGCGATTCTTGCGTGGTTCGTGCCGGCATGAGGGAAATCACGCCGGGACGGAAAATCACTCGACGGCCTCCTCGGCCATTTTCACCTTCATGCCTTCCTTCAGTTCCGCAGGCGGGTCCAGCACCACCGACTCGCCGGGCGACAGGCCCTGCAGGACCTGGCGGTCGTCGCCCATCTCGCGGCCCAGCTTCAATTCGCGTTCCTCCGCGGTGTCCTGTTCGGTGACCACGAAAGCCAGGTCCTTGCCATCGCGCGAGACGATCGCTGCGGTGGGCACGCGCACGCCTTCGTTCTTCGGCTGCGTGCCGGCGGGCTTGGCCGCTTCCAAGAAGCTGACCTTTACGCCCATGTCCGGGACGATGCGCGGGTCCTTCACATTCAACGCCACGCGCACCTTGACCGTGGCCTTGCTGCGGTCGGCGGTGGGGATGATGGCGATCACCTCGCCCGGGATCTTCCATTCCTGGTAGGCGTTGAGGGTGGCTTCGACCGGCATCTTCGGCTGCACGCGACCGATGAACTGCTCGCCGACTTCCACTTCCACTTCCAGCGAATCCATGTCGACGATGGTGCCGATGCCGGTGCGGGTGAAGCCGCCGCCGGCCGACAGCGGCGAGATGATCTCGCCCGGCTGCGCGGCCTTGGCGATCACCACCCCGGCGAAGGGCGCACGGACCACCGTGTTGTCCACGCCGTTGTCGGCGATGGCCAGGCGGTCGGCGGCGACCCTGGCGTTGCGCTGTGCGGTGACCAGCTGCGCGCGCAGCGAGTCGCGTTCGGCGACGGCCTGGTCGTATTGCGCCCTGGAGACCAGTTGCTGGCTGACCAGCGTGGAAAGTCTTTTTGCATTGGCCTCGGCTTCCACCAGCTGCGCCTGGGCGCCGTTGACCTGGCTGCGCGCCGCGCCGACTTGCGCGGCATAGAGCGAGCGTTCGGCGTTGGCATCGATCGGGTCCAGCGTCGCCAGCACCTGGCCGGCTTCCACGCGCTGGCCTTCCTCGATCATCACTTCCCTGACC
>JBOHXX010000267.1:0-4601 GCA_050737675.1 Pseudoxanthomonas sp. | reverse complement strand
CAGGATACCGAGCGCGAAGGCGATGTCGGTGGCGGTGGGAACCGCCCAACCGCGCAATGCGCCGGGGTCGTCGTGGTTGACGCCCCAGAACAGGATCGCCGGCACCGCCACGCCACCGATCGCGCACAGCACCGGCAGCAGCATCTGCTCGCGGCTGGAAAGCTGGCCGCTGAGCGTCTCGCGCTTGATCTCCAGCGCGACCAGCAGGAAGAACACCGCCATCAAGCCGTCGTTGATCCAGTGCTCGGCACCCTTGACCAACCCGAAACCGCCGAGGGTGAAACCGATCGGCAGGTGCCGGAACGCCTCATAGGCATCGTGCCAAGGCGAGTTGGCCACGATCATCGCCAGCGCGGCCGCCGCCATCAGCACGATGCCGGCGGCGGCCTGCAGGCGGAAGAAATCGCGCAGCAGTTCGATGGCGCGTGCGACGGGACGGACTCGGCTCATGCGCCGAGTATATCGATCGTCAGCGCAATCGCCCTCAGCCCAGGATCAGAAACAGTTCCAGCCCGACCCATCCAAGGAAAGCAACGAACAGGATCGTGCCTTCGGTCTTGCTGATGCGCAGGTCGCCGCGCAGCATCGGATACAGGACCAGCACGAAGGCGATCGCAGCCGGCAATTCCAGCTTCACGAAGGACTCGGGCAGCGGCAGCGGGCGCAGCGCGGCCATGCCGCCGACCACCACCAGCAGGTTGAACAGGCTGGAGCCGATCACGTGGCCGACCACCATGTCGCCCTGCCCGCGCCGTGCCGCGGCGATGGCGGCGGCGACTTCCGGCAAGGCCGTGCCGATCGCCACCGGCAACAGGCCGACCAGCAACGGCGACCAGCCCCAGGCCGCACCAATCATCGGCGCACTCTGGACCACGAACTTGGCGCCGAAGTACAGCAGCGCCACCGCTACCGCGAAACGCAGCAGGTTCATCCACAACACGCTGCGGGTGGCCGCATAGGCGGCGACGCTTTCGCGCACTTCGGCCTGCTCGCGTCCGCTGCGCGCCAGCAGGAAGCCCAGCACCGCCACGAAGGCGAGCAACAGCACGATGCCCTCGATGCGGCTGATCACCCCATCTAGACCGAACACGATCAGGGCCAGGCTCGCGACCGCCAGCAGCACCAGCAACGGCGACAGCAGGCGCATGCGCACCAGCAAGGGAGCCGCGATCGCGGCCAGCCCCAGGGTCAGGCCGACGTTGACGATATTGCTGCCGACTGCGTTACCCAGGGCCAGGTCCTGGGCACCAACCAGGTAGGCACGCGCATTGACGAACAGTTCCGGCAGCGAAGTACCGAAGGCCACCAGCAGCAGGCCGGCGACGAAGGGCGAGGCACCGAGTTTCTGGGCCAGGCCGGAAGCGCCCTTGACGATGGAATCGCCCCCCAGTGCCAGCAGCACCAGGCCCAATGCGAAAAAACCCCAGGCTTCGGCCATCGTCGCTACTCCCCGTCTGTGTTGCGGCTGATTCTATGCCAAAGCAACCGGCGGGGGCTGCTTCCAGCCGCGGCTACAAGCCCCCTCCCTTTCGCGTAGCGAAGGGGAGGGTTGGGGAGGGGTGCTTTTGATCTTGCTTTTGCTGTAACTGGAAACAGAGCAAGAACAAGAGCACCCCCTCCCACCCCCCCTGCGCTACGCGCAAGGAGAGGAGCAGAAGCAAGAGCTCGCGGCTTACGCCCCGAAGGAAGTCCCCTTGGGGGACGCCGCTCCCACAGGAAGCCGCTCCCACGACCCATCCTGGATCAGGAACAGCCTTCCACGTAATCGACCTGCGGCGACAGGCCCACGCGCCATGCGCTGACCTTGCCGGCCGCATCGGTTTCGAAGACCAGCTTGCTCGGCGCAACGCCACTGGCGGCGATGGAAAGGTACTGGCCACCCTGCACGTATTTATGCGGCGTGGACTGCAGGCTGTCGCCATAGAGTTTGTCGAGCTGGTCCACGCTCATGCCGACCTTGCCGCCGCCGGGAGCGGTTTCCTTGTCGGTGCCCACGTCATAGCGGACGAACTTGTCGCCTTCGATCATGAAGGCGAAATCGGAGGTCTTCTTCACCCACTTCGGGGTCAGGTAGTAGCAACCGCCGGCCTCGCCCGGCTTGCCATTGAGTTCGCCGGCCCACGCCGTCTTTGCTTCCTCGACCGTACTGCCGAGCTTCATGTCGCCGTAGCCGGCGAAACCGGCCTGGCCTTCGCTGGCAGGTGGGGTTTCCGCGGCGGTGGGTGCGGCCGTTTCAGGCGTCGGAGTAGGTGTCGCATCGGCAGGTTGTTCCGCAGTGACGGCAGGCGCCACGTCCGCTGCAGGCGCAACAGGCTTGCAGGCGACCAGCGAAGTAGTGGCGATGGCCACGGCCAAGAGGAGGGGCGAACGACGCATGGCTGGACTCCGGAAGCGTTGAGGAAGACCAGCACGCTAGCACTTGCGTGTTAACCGGTCGCAAATCCTACGAAGGGCTGCAGTGCCGACGCCGGACTAGCTATGCGGGCATGGCCGATAAACGTGATGCCGATAGGGTTGTCATGCGCGTTTAATCCTCGCCCGCTAGCTTGCCTCCTCTCCGGGGGATCACGCGAAGCCTGCTTCATGCAACCCAACAAGACCGACCAGGCACGCTTGGCCCTGCAGTCGCACGCGGGGCCGTTGAGCCTGCGCGAGCGGCGTGCGCTGATCCTGTGCAATGGCCGGCGCGACCTGAAGGAACTCACCGCACTGCTCGGGGTGGATGCGCCGGCACTGGTCATGAACTTGTACGAAGCCGGTTATCTCGGCAATACCGTCGTCGAGCCTGTGGCAAAGATGCCCGTACCGCTGCCGGCTCGCGCACCGGCAGTCGCTACGATTCCAGTTGCCGCTCCAGCACCGGCCCCACAAACGCAAGCCACCGGCACACGCCGCTCGCTGGTGGCCGCCAAGCTCTATCTGATCGGCATGCTGGAATTGCAACGCGACGAATCGGCGGTTGCGCAGAGGAAGCAACTGCAGGCCTGCCAGGACCCGGATGCGATCGTCGCCCACCTGCTCGCCGGCGTGCATTGCCTGCAGCGCATCGCAAGCAACTCGCTGGCGCAACGGGTACGCGAGCGATTGGCCGAGGTGCTGCCGGAGTCCTACCTGCCGGCGCTGGAGCGGCATGGCCTGGTCGTGGCGCAATCCTCCGCGGCCTGATCGGCCGCGACTCAAGCCTTTGGCGCGATGAAACCCTTGCGCAGTCCGGCCCAGCAATCCTGGTAGTCGCGCTGGCGATGCGCCGCTTCGATTGCCTGGCGAGTCGGCCGGATCACCGCGCGGGTTTCGAACATGAAGGCCATGGTGTCGGCAATCACGTCGGGCTTCGACAGATCGGCGTGGCTGGCCTTCTCGAAAGTGGCCGCATCCGGACCGTGTCCGCTCATGCAGTTGTGCAGCGACGCGCCGCTGGGGGCGAAACCCTCGGCCTTGGCATCGTAAACACCATGGATCAGGCCCATGAACTCACTGGCGATGTTGCGATGGAACCACGGCGGCCGGAACGTGTCCTGCGCCACCAGCCAGCGTGGCGGGAAGATGGCGAAATCGATGTTGGCGGTACCGGGCGTGTCGCTAGGCGAAGTGAGCACGGTGAAGATCGACGGATCGGGATGGTCGTAGCTGATCGAACCGATCGCGTTGAAGCGGCGCAGGTCGTAGCGGTACGGCGCGTAATTGCCGTGCCAAGCGACCACGTCCAGCGGTGAATGGCCGATTGGCGCGCGCCACAGGTGACCCTGGAACTTGGCGATAAGTTCGAAGTCGCCCTCGATGTCTTCGTAAGCCGCCACCGGCGTTTCGAAATCGCGCGAATTGGCCAGTCCGTTGGAACCGATCGGGCCCAGGTCCGGCAAGCGCATCAATGCACCGAAGTTCTCGCACACGTAGCCGCGTGATGCGCCGTCAGGCAGTTCGACGCGAAAGCGGATGCCGCGCGGGATCACCGCGATCTGCTGCGGTTCCACTTCCAGCACGCCGAGTTCAGTGGCAATGCGCAATGCACCCTGCTGCGGGACGATCAGCAATTCGCCGTCGGCGTCGTAGAAGTAGCGACCCTGCATGGATCGGTTCGCGGCGTACAGATGGATGCCTACGCCGTGCTGCACGGCCGCCGAACCATTGCCGGCCATGGTGAAAAGGCCTTCCACGAAATCCGTCGGCGTTTCCGGCAAAGGCAGCGGCGACCAGCGCAACTGGTCGGGAGAAACCGGACCGGTGTCGAAGTCGTTGTGGAAGTTGGCCTGGGCGAAAGGCGCGAACGTACCGTGCATCGCCGCGGGCCGGATCCGGTACAGCCAACTGCGCCGGTTCTCACTGCGCGATGCGGTGAACGCAGTGCCGGAAAGCTGTTCGGCGTACAGGCCATGGGCGACCTGTTGCGGGGAGTTGCGGCCGATTGGCAAGGTGCCCGCCAATGCTTCGGTGGCGAATTCGTTGGCGAAGCCGGATTGGTAACCGTTGCTGGCCATGCTGTACCCTCGTAGGAGCGATTGTAGGAGCGACGCAAGTCGCGAAGGCACTGACGGGGGTAATTCTATCCAGTCATCACGGGAGTTGTTTCGCGACTCACGTCGCTCCTACGCCAAGCCTCAGAG
>JBOHXX010000266.1:0-4655 GCA_050737675.1 Pseudoxanthomonas sp. | reverse complement strand
CGTCGGGATTGGCCAACAGGTAGCCGTTCTCGTCGAAGTTTTCCGGCGTCGCCGGGGCCAGCAACCGTAGCTGCTTCATCGGACGCCCTGGCGTGGCAGGCATGTGGGCCGTGGACTAGCGGATTCTGGGGTCACGGCTCTCGGCAATGCAGGGTAGGGAAAGGATCGTGCGGAACGGAAACGATATCTGCCGCAGTCACGCCGCACACCCGCCAATATAACGCAGAGGCTGTTTTTTTGACGTTTGTAGGATCAGGCCCTGCCCGCGACCGCTCTTGGCGAGAAAACCAAAAGCGTCGCGGGCAGGGCCCGCTCCTACGGGTGGATTTCGCCTAACCCGGCCGCCGCCTGCAGTCGCCGCCGGGTCATCGGGCCGAAGCGCAACGATTCGGACAAGGCCTCCAGCATCCCCGCATCGACGCCGGCGCGGACGAAATCCGGTTCCGCGCCATCGACCGGCGCGTCCAGCGCAATCGTGGCCAATTGCCGCCACAGCAGCGCATGTTCGCGTTGTTCGCGCAGGCGCACGGCCATCTGCGCGGCGCCGCGCAGGCGCAGGAAACCGACTTCGTCGATGCGCGTGAGCAACACATCCAGGCTGCCGAAATGCGCCAGCAGGATCGCCGCGGACTTGGCGCCGATGCCGGTGACGCCGGGGATGTTGTCGACCGCATCGCCGGTGAGTGCCAGGTAGTCGGCGATCTGCGCCGCTTCCACGCCATGCTTGGCCTTCACCCCGGCCATGCCCCAGCGCTGCCCGCGGGCGAAATCCCATTGTTCGTCGGCTTCCATCAACAGCTGCGACATGTCCTTGTCGGCCGACACGATGACCCCGCGGAAACCGCGCGGGCGCGCACTGTGCAAGGCGCTGCCGATCAGGTCGTCGGCCTCGTACTCGGCATCGGCCAGCACGTTCAATCCCAGTGCCGCGCACAGCGCCTTGCAATGGGTGAACTGGCGCTTGAGTTCTTCCGGCGCGGGGTCGCGGTTGGCCTTGTAAGCCGGGTAAAGCTTGTTGCGGAAGCAGCTGTCCAGCGCTTCGTCGAAGGCGATGGCGATGTGCCTGGGACGTTCCTGTTCCAGCAGTTCCAGCAGGAAGCGGGCGAAACCGTGCACGGCGTTGGTCGGCCAGCCATCGGCATCGTGGAACTGGTCGGGCATCGAATGCCAGGCGCGGAACACGTACAGGCTGGCATCCACCAGGTACAGCGGCGGCTTGGGCGTGGCGACCGCCAGCACCTCAGGCATGCGGCTGCCAGTCGCCCATCAAGGCCGAAGCATCGGGACGATCACGCTCGGGCGCTTCCATCCCGGCAGTGCCGATGTGGATGAAACCGACGATTTTCTCGCCAGCCTGCAATCCCAGGGTCTTGCCGATCGTCGCATCGTAAGCTGCCCAGCCGGTCAGCCATTGCGCGCCGAAACCCAGCGCCTGGGCCGCTTGCAGCAGGGCGAAGCAAACGCAACCGGCCGTGAGCAGTTGTTCCTGTTCGGGGACCTTGTGATGGGCATCGAGTCGTACGATCACGGTGACGACCAGCGGCGCATGCGAAAAACGCGCACGGTCCTTTTCGAGGGTGGCGGTGGATGCGTGGGGATCGAGATCGAGTGCGCGCGACACCAGTGCTTCACCCAGGGCGTGGCGTGCGTCGCCGTGGATGCGGAGGAAACGGAACGGCACCAGCTTGCCGTGATCGGGAACCCGCACCGCCGCCTGCAGCATGCGCAGCAGGGTGGCATCGTCGGGGCCGGGTTGGCCCAGTTGCCTGGAAGGGGTAGAGCGGCGGGTGTCGAGGAATTGCAGGGGGTTGGACGTCGGCATGCGGGAAGTCTAGCCTGTCACGCATGTTGCGCGGCACCGAACTGGTTAATAGGTCACGGTTGCCGGAGGCCTCGATTCACTAAGCTGTCTAGGCGGAACCAGAGCCCGCGATTTCCCATCCCCCAATCCGTTTTTTCGCCTGCCAAGGCGGGGAACCTTGCGCATGTCCAGTTTCGATCACATCGCCGAACGCCCGGGTCGCGACCTGCGGCTGCTGACCCAGGCAAGGCAAGCCATCGTCCCGCCGCTGGTGGACACCTTTGCCATGGCCCTCGGCCGCTTCGACGACGCGCTGTTCGACCGCGCCGAGCGCGCCGGGAATGCTCAATTGGCCTTCCTGGATGCGATGCGCGAGCTGCGCCGCCGCCGCGAGGAAATCATCACCCGCTTCCGCACCCGACTGGAAAAGGTCTGGCACTCGCTTGAGGCGGGTCAGCCGATGTCGATGGAAAGCGCGTTGACCGATGCCGATTCCACGCTGAGCCTGGTTTCGGACCAGGAGCTGGAATCGCGTCTGGCTGCGCGCAACCTGGCCAGCGTGATCATGCGCGATTGCAAGCCGGTGCTGCAGCGCCTGGATCGCCGCCTGGGCTGGATCGCCGGCAACCTGGTGCTGGACAACGACCACAATCCCATCGGCCCCGAGCACATCGGCGTAGCCATCAATGAAGCCTTCGCCACCTGCGAGCTTTCCCTGGAAGTCCGGCTGGTGGTAATCAAGTTGTGCGAGCGCGACCTGGTGCCGGGCATAAGTCGTCTCTACGAGGCGCTGGACCAGCGCCTGGTGCAGTCGGGGGTGTTGCCGGAAATGCCGGCGGCGCGCGCGCCTGCGCGCGCTGCCGCGCGTGCGCCGGAACACCAGGATCCGCATGCGGACATGTCTGAAGACGATGAAGCCAGCGCCCCCGCCTGGGCCGCGCGCTTCACCCATCGCATGGCCGGCATGAAGGGCGGCATGCAGGCCTCGATGGGCCAGGGCGTATTCAATGATGGCCCGCCGGGCTATGCCGGCGGTGCGCAGGGCGTGCTGCTGGAAGCGCTGCACCACCTGTTGCAGGAGTCGCGCGGCAGCCGTGAATCGATCGCGCCCCAGCGGTCTTCCTCCAGTGAGGAAAACCGCCAGCTGTCGCAACGCGAGATGCTGTCGGTGCTGTCGTTGTTGCAGAGCACGCCCAGCGCCGCACTCAGCGCGGCCATTGGCGACACCGGCGAATCGCTGGCCCAGCGCCTGAAGAGCGAAGTGCTCACCGGCGCCAACCGGCTAGGCGTGGATCCGTCCACCGCGCGCCTGGCGCCGGTGGACGAGGACGCCATCGACCTGGTCGGCATGCTGTTCGACGTGATGCTGGACGAACGCGACCTGGAAGGACGCCCACGCGAATTGATCGGCCGCCTGGTGGTGCCCTTCGTCAAGGTCGCGCTGTTGGACCGGCGCATGTTCGTGCAGAAGACCCATCCGGCACGGCGCCTGCTCAACGTGCTGGCCGAGGCCTGCGAAGGCAACAGCGGCGAGAGCGCGGCCGAACGAACCCTGATGGCCAAGGTCGAGGAAGTGGTCGATCGCCTGACCGCCGAATTCAACGAGAACCTCGCCGTGTTCCTCACCCTGGAAGAGGAATTCCGCGATTTCCTCAACCAGCACAAGCGCCGCATCGAGATCGCCGAACGCCGCGCAGCCGAAATCCAGAGTGGGCAGGAGCGCCTCGAGACCGCGCGCGTGCGCATGGCCGTGGAGCTGTCCGCGCGCCTTGATGGCCGCCATGTGCCGCAGGCGATCGACGACTTCATGCGCCAGCCGTGGGCGCACCACGTCACCATGGCCGTGCTGCGCGAAGGCGAGGACGGCGAAGGCCTGCGCGATGCGCTGACCCTGGCCGACGGAGTCATGGAAGAGCTCGCCGAGGCCCAGCGCCAGATCATCGGCAAGCCCTGGCTGCAGACCTGGCGGCCGTCGTTGCAGAAGGTGTTTGCCAGCGTCGGCATGAATCCGGATGCAGCCAGTTCCGCGGTCGATGCCTTGCACGACACCTTGCAGGCCGTGGCTGCCTCGCGCCCCGACCTGGAAAAATCCCTGCCGGAACTGCCGCAGGTGGTCCTGCCCAGGGCCAGCGAGGACGAGTCGACGCCGATCCAGTTGATCGGTGGCACCGACACCCTGGATTTCGACAGCACCGATGCCGAGCATTTCCGTGGGTTGCCGATCGGCACCTGGCTGGACTTCATCGACAAGGACAACAAGGTCCAGGCGGGCAAGCTCTCCTGGGTCAGCCCGATCTCGTCGCGGCTGTTGTTCGTCAACCGCCGCGGCGTACGTTTCTGCGTGGCCTCGCCCGAGGAACTCGCGGTCATGGTGCGCATGGGCCGCCTGCGTACGCACCAGGACGAAGACGCTTTCGACAGTGCGATGCAGGGCGTGATCGAGCGGCTGGACCCGGAAAAGAACGCCGTCGGTGCCTGAAATCCTGAAGTCGTCATCCCAGTGCAAGCTGGGATCCACCTTGATCTAGCTCAAGGCCTCCTCTTTGCTCCTGGCCTCCTCCCTTGCGCATAGCGCAGGGGAGGATTGAGGAGGGGTGCTCTTGATGTTGCTTTTGTTCTTGCTTGTCATCCTCGCGATAGGCGGGAGTCCAGCGACTTTTTCTCCAGCGGCCATGAGCAAAGCGTTTCGCGCGATGCGCGAGTCACTTTCTTTGCTTGTGCAAAGAAAGTGACCAAAGAAACACACCCTACGGCGCGCCCGGCGATGAAGCTGCCGGGTTCGCAAGCGGGCCGGGAATTTTCGTAAGGCGCATCCTGCGCCTACGAAAACGGCGCACATCCTTGTGCGCCGCCC
>JBOHXX010000265.1:0-4700 GCA_050737675.1 Pseudoxanthomonas sp. | reverse complement strand
CTCTCGAACAGCGCCTGGAAATTGCCTTCGCCGAAGCCTTCATTGCCTTTGCGCTGGATGATCTCGAAGAAGATCGGGCCGATCGCGTTCTGGGTGAAGATCTGCAGCAGCTTGCGCTGCTTGGTTTCAAGGTCGGCGTCGATCAGGATCTTGTTCTTCGCCAGCCGCGGCACGTCCTCGCCATGGTTGGGCACGCGCTGGTCGATGACTTCGAAATACGCCTCGGGCGTGTCCAGGAATTCGACCCCGGCTTCGCGCATCGCTTCCACGGTGGAATAGATATCGTCGGTGAAGCAGGCGATGTGCTGGATGCCTTCGCCGTGGTAGGCGTCCAGGTATTCGTTGATCTGCGACTTGGGATCGCTGGATTCGTTCAGCGGGATGCGGACCACGCCGTCGGGCGCGGTCATGGCCTTGGACACCAGCCCGGTCTTGGCGCCCTTGATGTCGAAATAGCGGATCTCGCGGAAATTGAACAGGCGCTCGTAGTAGTCCGACCACTTCTGCATGTTGCCGAAATACAGGTTATGCGTGAGGTGATCGATGAAGGTCAGGCCGAAACCTTCCGGATGCTGCTCGGCGCCCTGCACCGGCAGGTAATCCTCGTACACCGAACCCTTGTCGCCGTAACGGTCGACCAGGTACAGCATGCAGTCGCCGATGCCCTTGACCACGGGCGCATCGACCGCCTTGCTGGCGGCCTTGTGGCTGATGGCCTCGCCGCCATTGCCGAGCACGGTCTTCAATACTTCATCGCCCGGCTTCTGGAAGCGGATGGCGAAACCGCAGGCGCTGGGACCATGGGCCCGGGCGAAATCGGCGGCGAAGGAATCGGGATCCTCATTGAGCAGGAAATTGACCGTGCCCTGGCGATAGACGGTGATCGGCCGGGTCTTGTGGTGCATCACCGCGGTGAAACCCATCTTCTGGAAATAGGCATGCAATAGTTCGCCCTGGCCCTCGGGGGCGGCGAATTCGACGAATTCGAAGCCGTCGATACCCATTGGGTTTTCGAACGTGGTGACCTGCATGCCAAGATTGGGCTGTGCGCTCATGGTTCTGGCCTCGCGGGCTTGTCTCTGGGAGGCTGACTTTATAGTTTCAAGTGAAACCAATTGCAAGCGGCATTGCGCCAAACCACCAAGGACCATCGATGAATACCCCCACCGAAGACGCTTCCCAGGAACCCGCCCTGCAGGAGCACACCCCGCAGGAGCATGCGGTTCTGGAGCTGGAGCACTTCCTGCCCTACCGCCTGAGCATCCTCTCCAACCACATCAGCCAGACCATCTCCGGCCTGTACGGCCAGCGCTTCGGCCTGGCGGTGACCGAGTGGCGGATCATGGCGGTGCTGGGACGCTTCCCCGAGTTGTCGGCGGGCGAAGTGGCCGAACGCACGGCGATGGACAAGGTCGCGGTGAGCCGGGCACTGGCGCGCCTGCTGGAACGCGGCCTGGTCCAGCGCGACACCCACGGTTCGGACCGTCGCCGGTCGGTGCTGGAACTATCGCCGGTCGGCTACACGGTCTATGACGAGGTCGCGCCGATGGCGCTGGAGTGCGAGCGCCAGTTGCTGGCCAACCTGGACGAAACCGACCGCGCGCAACTCGACGTGCTGCTGGCCAAGCTGGCCGACGGTGTAAGCAACCTCACCGCGAAATGACTTCCTTCGGAACGTAGAGCCGAGCTTGCTCGGCTGCTCTTGCCTTTTTGTAGAGTCGGGCTTGCTCGGCTGCTTTGCAGGGTCATGCAGAAAAGCTGCCGAGCAAGCTCGGCACTACGGGGCAGGGGATGCGGCCGGCGCCCACGCCTTCATGAAATCGAAGAACTTCGCCCGGTCGTAGCCCTTGCCTTTTTCCAGCTCGCCGGTGAACTGCGAATGCAGCAGCTTGCCGTCGGCATCCAGCACGAACAGGTGCGGATATCCCTTGATTTCGGGATAAGCGGAGAGGAACGGCTTGTTCTCGTTCTCTTCGCTGTAGTTGACCTTCAGCCAGACGAAATTGGCATCGCGGAAACTGCGGATCTCCGCGTCTTCTTCGACGAACTTGTCGAGGATGTGGCACCAGCTGCACCACTCGCCACCCACGTCGACCATGATCCGCTTGCCGCCGCGCTGCGCTTCGACCTTCGCGGTTTCCAGGTCGGCGACCGGATCGCGCTTCGGGTCGAAGGACGCGTTCAACGACGCCACCGCCGCGATATCCGCGGCGGCCGGCGTATTCCCGGAAACGACCGGTTGCGAGGCATCCGGTTCGGCCGACACATTCCGCGTCGCCGACGGCGGGTTGGGCTCCGCCGGTTCGCGCGCGCCGCACGCGGTCATTGCGACCGCGAGCAGGAATACGCCCGCGCCAACCGACAGCCCCCTCATCACTTCACGCCGTGCATCAGCTTCTGGATCAGCGGTGCAATCAGGAACAACAGCACGCCGCCGCCCAGCAACACCCAGAAACCAAAGGTGTAACCGCTCAGCGCAGACGCCGTGGTCATGCCGCCTTCGCCACTGACTTCGCTGGCGAAGATGCCCGACAGGTTGTTGCCGATTGCCGTGGACAAGAACCAGCCGCCCATGCCGAAACCGACCAGGCGCACCGGCGCAAGCTTGGTCACCATCGACAGGCCGATAGGCGACAAGCAGAGCTCACCGACCGACTGGATGACGTAGACCATGAACAGTGTCCAGAACGGGATCTTCAGTGTCTGCGGATCGACGAGGCTGGACAGCGCGAGCATCAGGAGCAGGAAGGCGAGGCCGTTGAAGATGAGGCCGAGGCCGAACTTGCGCGGGATCGACGGGTTGTTGCGACCCATCTTCACCCAAAGCCAGGCGAGCACTGGCGCCAACGTGATGATCGCCAGTGAATTGACCGATTGGAACCAACCCACCGGGAAAATCCAGCCGCCCAAATCACGATCGACGATGTTCTGGGCGAGGAAGTTGAACGAACTACCCGCCTGTTCGAAGAAGCACCAGAACAATACGTTGAACACGAAGATGATCAACATGGCAATGGCCATGTCGCGTCTCACCGCACCATCCTTGAAACCTTCCTTCAGGATCAAGACGCAAAGCCCGACGAACAACACGCTCAGGACCCACTGCAGCGCACCAGCGCCGATCGACAACAGGAAATAGATCACCGGGATGGCGATGAGCGCGCAGATCGCAGTGAGCAGGACGCGGCCCTTGCCCTCTGCACCTTCCGGTGGCCGCCCGATGCCTTGCAGTTGTCTGCGGCCGAACCAGAACCACACCAGACTGATCAGCATGCCGATTCCCGAGACGAGGAACACGACCTTGTACACCGGCATCTCCGGCGTCCCGCCCATTACGCGTTCAGCGAGGATGCCCGTCAGCCATGGCGCAATCATCGCGCCGAGATTGATGCCCATGTAGAAAAGGGTGAAACCCGAGTCGCGGCGTTCGTCGGTGGTGGAGTACAGCTTGCCGACCATCGTCGAGATGTTCGGCTTGAACAAACCATTGCCCGCGATCACCGTGGCCAAGCCGAGCTTGAAAAGGTGTTCATTCGGCAACATGATCAGGAACAAGCCAGCGGCCATGATCACGGCCCCGAGCAGGATCGAGCGTTGGTAGCCGATCACGCGGTCAGCGACGTAGCCACCGAAAAGTGCCGCCGCGTAGACCAGTGCCAAGTAGGCGCCGTACAACCGGCTGGCCGGTGCCTCACCCGTACTGTCACCACTGTAAAACTGGGCAACGATGTACAGGGCCAGTGCCCAGCGCATCCCGTAGAACGCGAAGCGCTCCCAGAATTCGGTCATGAAGAGCATCCACAGTGGAGCCGGATGGCCCAGCACCTGCTTGAATTCCGGAATCTTCCCCGGCGCTTGCGTATCGACGGCACCGCTCATGCGGTTTCCCCTTAGTTTTGTTCAGGTAATGACGAGCCGCACCGAGGGCACGGGACGGGGGAGAATCACCGAGACGCGTGCTTCGCGTCAAATGCCGGGCATGCGCGGCCGCATGCGGCGGACCCATCCTGAATTGGCGATGGGCACTGATTTACAAGGGAAATCCATGCCTTCTGGCTTCAGGTGGACGGAGAAGTCCCCGGCTTGCCGTCGATCGTGGTGCGGACCTCGAATAGCTCCGGGAAGAAGGTCAGCTCCAATGCCTGCTTGAGGAAACCCACGCCGCTGGAACCGCCGGTGCCGCGCTTGAAGCCGATGATGCGCATCACCGTGCGCATGTGCCGGAAGCGCCACAGCTGGAACTGCGTCTCCAGGTCGACGAAGTCCTCGCACAAGGCGTACTCGCGCCAATAGCGGTCGGGGTCTTCGTAGATGCGCTCGAACACCGGCAGCAACCCCGCATCCATCGCATGCGGCCTGGACCAGTCGCGCTGCAGGTTGACTGCAGGCACCGCATGGCCCCAGCGCGCCAGGTAGCTCAGGAATTCGTCGTACA
The DNA here is from genome assembly GCA_050737675.1 of Pseudoxanthomonas sp. Lineage (GTDB taxonomy): Bacteria > Pseudomonadota > Gammaproteobacteria > Xanthomonadales > Xanthomonadaceae > Pseudoxanthomonas_A. The sequence goes on along the minus strand of JBOHXX010000265.1, from coordinate 265 downwards.
GGCTGGGCGATTCCAGCGCGTCGCGCAGGCGCGCCTGGCCGTCGGTATCGTGCGCGAACACCTTCAGCATCGCCTCGTTCTTGTTGCCCAGCAGGAATTCCACGGTGCGGTACTGCACCGACTGGAATCCTGACGACGGGCCCAGCACGTCGCGGAATTCCATGTATTCGGAAGGAGTCAGCGTTTCCAGCACCGACCACTGCGCGGTCAGCTGGTCGAACACCCGCTTGCAGCGCGCCACGGCCTTGCCGAACTGCCACACGCG
>JBOHXX010000264.1:0-4750 GCA_050737675.1 Pseudoxanthomonas sp. | reverse complement strand
CCGTAAGCCGCGACCGGAAAATGGGCGCGCCATGTGTTTCGTGCCCCGGGATGCCCGGGTCGCGGCTTACGGCGCTCCTACGGCTTTCAATCCTTGGTGACGCGATTGATTTCGGCCAGGCTGGTGATGCCCTGGCGTGCCTTCATCAGCGCCGACTGGCGCAGGTCGCGTACGCCGGCTTTCTGCGCGGCCTCGGCGATCTGCATGGCATTGCCGCCCTCCAGGACGATGGCGGCGATCTCGTCGCTCATCGGCATGACCTGGTAGAGGCCGGTACGGCCCTTGTAGCCCTCGGTGCATTCATCGCAGCCGCCAGCTTCGTAAATGGTGAAGCCCGCCGCTATCTCCGCATGGCTGAAACCCTCGGCCAGCAACGCGTGTTCCGGCAGGTCCATCGGCTTCTTGCACCTGTTGCACAGGCGCCGGGCCAGGCGCTGGGCGATGACCAGGGTCACCGAGCTGGTGATGTTGTACGGGGCGATGCCCATGTTCATCAGGCGTGCAATGGTCTGCGGGGCATCGTTGGTGTGCAGGGTGGACAGCACCATGTGTCCGGTCTGCGCGGCCTTGATGCCGATCTCGGCAGTCTCCAGGTCGCGGATTTCGCCGACCATGATCACGTCCGGGTCCTGGCGCAGGAAGCTGCGCAGGGCGGTGGCGAAGGTCATGCCGCGCTTGGTGTTCTGTTGCACCTGGTTGACCCCGGGCAGGCGGATTTCCACCGGGTCCTCCACGGTGGAAATATTGCGCACATCGTCGTTGAGGATGCCGAGCGCGGTGTACAGCGACACGGTCTTGCCGGAGCCGGTGGGCCCGGTGACCAGGACCATGCCGTAAGGCCGCTGGATGGCGTCCTCGAACAGTTTCTGCTGGTCCGGTTCGTAGCCCAGTTTCTCGATGCCCAGCTTGGCCACGCTGCCGTCCAGGATGCGCAGCACGATCTTCTCGCCGAACAGGGTCGGCAAGGTGCTGACGCGGAAGTCGATCTGCTTGGTCTTGCTCAGGTTCAACTTGATGCGCCCGTCCTGCGGCACGCGCTTCTCGGCGATGTCCAGCTGGGCCATGACCTTCAGGCGCGCGGCGATGCGCATGTTCAACTTCACCGGGGCCTTGGCCACCTGCTTGAGGATGCCGTCGATGCGCAGGCGCACGCGGTAGTCGGTTTCGTAGGGCTCGAAGTGGATGTCGGACGCGCCGCGCTTGATCGCGTCGATCAACACCTTGTTGACGAACTTGACCACCGGGGTGTCGTCGGTCTTGGAATCGATGCCGCTGTCGTTGGCCGCGCCGTCGTCGTCGGTGCCGACCTCCAGGTTGTCCAGGTCGTCGTCCTCGCCCCCGCCAAAACTGGTGGTGGTGCTGGCATTGAGCCACTGGTCCAGGGTCCGGCGCAGCGAGTCCTCGTCGACCAGGATCGGTTCCACCGCCAGGTTGGTGTGGAACTTGATCTCGTCCAGGGCATGGGTGCGGGTGGGATCGGAGACGCCTACGAACAGTTTGCTGCCACGCTTGAACAGCGGCAGCACCTGGTGCTTGGTGATCAGTTCCTCGCTGACCAGCTTCATGGCGTTGTGCAGCGGGTCGAAGGCGTTGACATCCAGCAGCGGCATGCCGAATTCGATGGCGTTGGCGGCGGCCATCTGCGGGGCGCTGACCAGTTTCTTCTCGGCGATCCACTGGGCCAGCGGCACCTTGGCTTCGTTGGCATTGGCCATGGCGGTGCGGGCGCTGGTGTCGTCCAGGGCTCCGTCCATGACCAGGCGACGGGCGATGCCGGTGATCCCGACCAGGTTGGCGTTGTTGGCGACGGCGACATTCATCAGGCATTCCCCGGAGTGACGTGATACCCGGAGGGTCAGTGCAAGAACCGGGCCAGCGGCAACTTTACCGTATGCCGTGCTTTCCCCGGGGGGCCGGGGTCACAGCCTGTCGCCGCTGGTCACAAATGGCCAAAGCGGGCGGACACGGCTTCTCGCCCAGCCTGCCGGGGCCGATGCCGGACGCCTTTCCCTGGGACGATTCCCGCCGGGGAAGGCTCGTGCACGAGCCGTTCCGGCTCAACGATGAGTGAAATTGACTCATGCACGAGCCGTTCTGGCTCAGTGACGAGTGAAATTGCCTCATGCATGAGCCGCGCTGGCTCAACGATGAGCCGATTTGTCTCATGCATGAGCCGTCCTGGCTCGACGGCGAGCGGATTTGCCTGGTGCGCAGGTTTCCTTGGCCGCCGCATCGGCGGTTGCCTCTGTCCCGGCACGGACAGGCTGAATTCCAATTCGTCGTGCCCGGGCGGGCTGTCGTTCCCGGGGCGCGAGTTCATGCCTCCTCATTCAAGCCTTGCGGCTTTCCAGATCGGCGGTGTTGGCTTGCCCTGCACGGGAGGGGTGTTGATGCGGCTTTCCGTCGCTTTCCGGACAAGGGAGGGGTTGAAGGTTTGCGGGACTCCTTTGCGTTCTGCAACTGGTTTGCCATGCGACGACGTGGGCATTGAATCGTTCGGTGTCGGCTTTGAATCACCGGCGGCGCCAGCATCACGCAACTGGACATGGCGACCGCATTGCACGGATGATCGCCCGGCAACCAACTACAGATAGCGCCGCCCGCCGCGGTGCCGGGGCAAACGAGTCATGCAAGCAGCGGAAGGCAATCCGGATATTTCCGTGGTGTCGCCGGTCTACGGGTGCGCAGGCTGCCTGGAGGACCTGGTCGACCGGATCGGAGCGGCCATGGCGTCGCTCGGCCGTTCGCACGAAATCATCCTGGTCGACGACGCCAGCCCGGATGGCGCATGGGAGAGGATCGTCGAAATAGCCGCGGCCAACGTCGCGGTCCGCGGCTTCCGCCTGTCGCGCAATTTCGGCCAGCACGCAGCCATTTCTGCGGGCCTGGAGCAGGTCCGTGGCAATGTGGTCGTGGTGATGGATTGCGACCTGCAGGACCTGCCTGAGGAGATACCCGGCCTTTTGCGTGCGCTGGACGGCGGAACCCAGGTCGCCCTGGCCAGCCGCGTGGAGCGCAAGGACGGATTGTTCAAGCGGATCGGTTCGTCGGTTTTCTACGCCATCCTCAAGCAGCTCACCGAAAGTGACTACGACCCTGCGGTGGCCAACTTCGGCGCGTACACCAGGAAGGTGATCGACGTGGTCAACGCCATGCCCGAGTCGGACCGGTTCTTCCCGTTGCTGGTCCGGTGGACGGGATTCAAGTCCGTCACCGTGCCCGTCAACCACGGCCAGCGTGTCCATGGTCGCAGTGGCTACAGTTTCGGACGCCTGCTGAGGTTGGCGCTCAACGTGGCGCTTTCCTATTCGGACAAGCCCCTGCGGCTGGTGGTCAAGTCCAGCGTCGGGTTCGCGGCGTTTGCGCTGTTCATCGCTGGCTACAGCGTCTATCGCTACGTGATCGGTGACATCCAGGTGGCCGGTTTCACCAGCATCATTGCTTCGATATGGCTGGTGGGCAGCGTGGTCGTCTCGTGCATCGGCATCACCGGCCTCTACCTGGGGCGCCTGTACAACCAGGTCAAGGGCAGGCCGCATTTCATCGTTTCCGATTCCACGGATGGGCTTGGATGATCGACGCCCGTTATCTCGTCCCTTCGATACCCGACTCCTCGCGATTCGGCATGCGAGTGGTGCGCGGCACCATTCCAGAGGATGCGCCGGCCGATGCGGTGCTGGACGACATACGGGTTCTGGCGCCGGACGTAGCCATTTTCAGATGTCCCTCCGGGAGTACGGTACAGAGCGCCGCCTTGCTCGGTAGCGGATTGGTTCCGCTCCATGCCGACACCCTTGTCTACTACCAAGGTGCCCTGGAGCAATCCGGTCCGGTCGCACCGATGAAGCGGAGCGAGGAAATACTTCGTGCAGTTGCCAGTGACGGCGAGGGCATCGCGGCCGTGGCCCACCTAGCATTTTCCGGGTATCGCTCGCACTACCACGCCAATCCACGGTTCGGCCATGACAGGATTCTCGCCGGTTACGTGGACTGGGCCATCGCCTATGCCCGACCGGGTCAGGCAGGAATGGATGCATGGGTGGTGAAACGGGCGGGGGATGCCATCGGCTTCGCCACCTGCCGTGCGGATGCGAAACGCGCCGAGGTGGAGATCCTGCTCAACGCGGTTCATCCGGATTATTCAGGGCAGGGTATCTACACGCGCCTTGTGGCGGCGATGATGAACGAATACCGGCACGCGGGTATCCGTACGATCCGCGTTTCGACCCAGGCATGGAATTGCCGTGTCCAGCGGGCGTGGATCCGCTTGGGCCTTTTGCCGCACCACGCACTGGACACCTATCACCTCAACCTGCCTGCGCGCGGTGCCCAGGCATGAGCCGATCCTTCCTGTTCTCGTGGCTGATGGTGGGTGCGACCGTGCTGCTGACCGTCTATGGACAGATCGTGCTCAAGTGGCAGGTCGGGCTTGCCGGCCCGTTGCCGGAGACAACTGCCGGGAAAATGGCTTACCTGTTGAGCGCCCTGTTCAATCCGTGGATTGTCAGCGGACTGGCGGCTGCGTTCGCCGCCGCGCTGTGCTGGATCATGGCGCTGGGCAGGCTTCCGCTGAGCCACGCATACCCGTTCACTGCGTTGAGCATCGTGCTGGTGGTGTTGGCTGGCGCAACCCTGTTTTCGGAATCCGTCAGCCTCATGCAATGGTTGGGCATCACCTTGGTCGTCTTGGGAATCGTGCTGGTTTCCTTCCGATGAGGCTTTGCGGCGCATGCGGCCATATGCAGGAGTC
>JBOHXX010000263.1:0-4784 GCA_050737675.1 Pseudoxanthomonas sp. | reverse complement strand
GGTAGTCCGGTAGCCGGACCTGCCACTGCTTGCCATACTTCGCATCGAACATGCCTATCGTCAAAGCCTCGCCATCGGCGGCGATCTCAATCGCGCGCGTCGGGCTTTTCCAATCCTGTGGCCTTGCGGCAAGCAGTTCCTTGAGCGAGCCGGCATCGACAGCATGTTCGCGCATCCACACCACGGTACCGAGCATCAACATACGTGCACGCGCGTCCTGGCCGCGTTGCAGATAAGTGTCGAACGAGGGCGCACCAATGCCGGCGAGCGCGCAGCCAGCGAAATTGGCCACGCATTCCAACCTGACCAACGAAGTCGACCTGACTGGAATGTGCAAGGCACGGTCCCCTGCGAGGGCAGAAGCGGCTTCTTGCGAGCAGGGCCATGCGTAGGCCGGCGCAGCGATAGCCGCCATGCCCTCAGGATCAAAGAACACCGGGAACAACATGTCCCCAACGGCATTTCCCACAGGCGAATCCGTCGATTTCAGCGCGACCCCGAGGTATTGCATGTACTTCGCTTCGCCGCGCATGGAATTGCACATGCTGAACTCATCCACATGCAACGGTTGCAACGCAATGTTGCAGGAAGCGGGCAACGGATGGCCTGCCGGTATTTCTTGCAGCATTTCGACCAGAAGCTGCGAGCTTCCACTCAACCCGGCGACGGCGACCATGCTGAAAACCAGCATGTCCGAGCCATTGGAAAGCTTGCGCCACATGCTTATGTCGCTGCATACGCCAGCCAGCCCCTCATCCACCCTGCCCTCTGCAAAATCGAGTGCGCGCAGGGTTGGCAAGATGGAAAACAGCTGCATCTCCGGGAATGGGACATCCGTTCGTGCGGGCAGTTGATTGCGGAAGTAGTCGTACTGTTGGATGGCCAGTGCCCGGTCTATGACATCCCGCTCGGACACGCGCCATTGCCGGTACTGATCAAGCATGGCCCTGACTTGGGCCAGGCAACCCAGACCTCGCAATTTGCAACGCTCAGGCGCTGCTTCCTTCGACGTTAACGCTCGCGGGAAACGTTCTGATGCTGAACTCTCGAAATCCGGGCTGGCAGCAGGATCGCCTGGTTCGTAAGGCAGCGCATCCAAGCGCGCCATATCTTGCGCAGTGATGACTGTCATCTGCTCAGGCGGCACCCCATAGGGCAGGAGCCAGATAGCAGGGAATGCATTGCGGCCCTGTGGATGCGTATCGTCTTTCAACAGTGCAAGCGCATCGCGTTGCTCACTGCTCGGTCCACGCAGCCGCGACACGGCGAATAGCACGACCACCACAAGCAGCGCCACCGCCAGGAGACCTGCCATCCAGCGAACTATCTGCCCCATTCTCTTCCCCAATGGCTATGCAAGAAGACTAACCCAGTGGATCCATCCAGGAGCATGTACTGGGCCTACAATGGCGACATGCCCAACGACGCCCCCGCCCCCCGCCCCTCCCTGCAGAAACTGTTCCTGACCGGCCTGCTGACCCTGTTGCCGATCTGGCTGACCTGGGTGGTGGTTAAGTTCGTGTTCGTGCTGCTGTCGGATATCAGCCGTCCACTGGTGGAACCCCTGTCACACCAGATCGCGGCGTCGTTCCCGGAGTCGATGGGCTGGTTCAACGCACAATGGGTGCAGGCCAGCATCGGCCTGGTCGCCACCCTGTTCGTGATCCTCGCGGTCGGCGTGCTGACCCGGCGCGTGATCGGGCAGCGCTTGCTGGGCTGGTTCGAGTTGCTGATCCTGCGCATTCCGCTGGCCAGCACCATCTACACCAGCGCACGCCAGCTGCTCGACATCCTGCAGACCAAGCCGGGCAACACCCAGCGCGTGGTGCTGGTGGATTTCCCGCACAAGGAAATGAAATCTGTCGGCCTGGTGACGCGCATCCTCAAGGAAGAAGGCACGGGTCGTGAGCTCGCCGCCGTGTACGTGCCGACCACGCCCAACCCGACCTCCGGTTATCTGGAAATCGTGCCGATCGAATTGTTGACGCCCACCGACTGGACCGTGGACCAGGCGATGAGCTTCATCATCTCCGGCGGCGCGGTCTCGCCGGAGAGCGTGCCCTTCACCCGCGCGGGTGAGCGCTGACCGATGTCGTCGACGCGTACGCTCGATGACCGCGCGGTAAGGCTGTTCATCGGGCTGGCCGCGTTCTTCTGCGTCAACGCGGTGCTGGCCGAATTCATCGGGGTCAAGATCTTCGCCCTGGAAGACACGCTGGGCATCGCCCCGTTCGAATGGAACCTGTTCGGGCAGAAAGGTTCGCTGAGCTTCACTGCCGGCACCCTGCTGTGGCCGATGGTGTTCATCCTCACCGACACCATCAACGAATTCTTCGGCCGGCGTGGGGTGAAATTCATCTCGTGGGTCGCAGTGGCGCTGATCGTCTACGGCTTCCTGTTCGCCTTCGCCGCGATCGCGCTGGAGCCGGCCAGCTGGTGGGTGACCGCGGCGCAGTCGCAGGGCGTGCCCGATTACCAGAAAGCCTTCGCCGCGATCTTCGGCCAGGGCATGTGGACGATTGCGGGTTCCATCGTCGCCTTCCTGCTTGGCCAGCTGATCGACGTCGCCGTGTTCCACCGCATCCGCAATGCCACCGGCGAAAAGCACGTGTGGCTGCGCGCCACCGGTTCCACCGCGGTATCGCAACTCGTGGACAGCTTCGTGGTGCTGTACATCGCCTTCGTGCTGGGGCCGCAGAAGTGGCCGACCTCGTTGTTTCTTGCAGTCAGCACGGTCAACTACGCCTACAAGATGCTCGCAGCTATCGCGCTGCTGCCGCTGCTGTACCTGATGCGACACGGCATCCGCGCCTACCTGGGTCATGCGCGCGAACAGGAACTGCGCGAGGAAGCCGCTTCCGATTGACCGTGACTTTCGTCGCTGGTCTCGCGGGCGCGCATGCGGCACTCTCGCTGCCTACCGCCTCCCGGAGCCTTGCGATGACCCGTCTGCTGCCCAGCCTGCTCGCCCTTGCCACCGCCACTGTCCTGTTCACTGCAGTCCCATCGGTCGAAGCCGCAAGCAAGAACGCCGCCCAAACCACACAAGTGGCTGAATCCAAAGGCGCCCGGCTGACCAGGCTGTATGCCGAATACTGGGAAGAGGTGCTGAAACTCAACCCGGTCCAGGCTACCTTCCAGGGCGACAACCGCTACAACGACCAGTTGCCGGATTTCGGATCGGCCGAATACCGCAAGCAGCAGCACGATTTCACCGTGCGCTGGTTGAAGACCATCGAAGGCGTGGGTAGCCACGGCCTGGCCGGACAGGATTTGCTGAGCTACGAGATCTTCGTGCGCGACGCGAAGAATTCGCTCGAAGGCGAACGTTTCCCCGACTGGATGATGCCGGTCAACCAGATGGGCAGCATCGCCAGCTATGCGGTGATGCTGGGCGGCGGCACCAGCGCGCAGCCGTTCAAGACGGTCAAGGACTACGACAACTGGCTGGCGCGCGGCAACAAGCTGCCGCAGTTGTTCGACACCGACATCGCCAACATGCGCGAAGGCATGAAGGCCGGCGTGGTCCAGCCGCGCGCATTGATGGTCAAGGTCATCCCGCAGCTGGACGCACTGATCAAGGACAAACCCGAGGAGACCCTGTTCTGGGGTCCGATCAGCAACCTGCCCAAGGACTTCAGCGACAGCGACAAGCAGCGCCTCACCGCCGCCTACCGCACGATGATCGCCGACCAGCTGCTGCCCGCGTACCGCGAGTTGCGCGCCTTCATCAACGACGAATACCTCCCAGCTACCCGCGACAGCGTGGGCATCGACAAGCTGCCGGACGGCCAGGCCTGGTATGCGTACAACGCCCGCAATACCACCACCACCGACATGAGCCCGGCGACGATCCACCAGATTGGCCTGGATGAAGTCGCGCGCATCCACGGCGAGATCCGCAAGCTGATGGCCGAGACCGGCTTCAAGGGTTCGCTGCAGGACTTCTTCAAGTTCATGCAGACCGACCCGCGTTTCAGCTTCAAGGACGAGGCCAGCCTGCTTGCGTACTACCGCGCGCTCGAGGACAGGATCAACAAGCGCATCCCGGAGCAGTTCTCGCTGACTCCCAAGGCGCCATTCGAAATCCGTCCGGTCGAAGAGTTCCGGGCCAAGTCGGCCGCCGGTGGCGAGTACCAGAGCCCGAGCGAAGATGGCAGCCGTCCCGGCATCTTCTACGTCAACACCTACGACCTGCCCACGCGCAAGACCTGGGACGCGGAAGACCTGTTCCTGCATGAAGCGATCCCGGGCCATCACTTCCAGCTGGCCCTGCAGCAGGAACTCGGCGACGTGCCAGCGTTCCGCCGCTTCGGCGGCGAGACCGCCTTCATCGAGGGCTGGGGCCTGTATTCGGAATCGCTGGGCAGGTCGCTGGGCGTGTACGAAACGCCGTACGACTACTTCGGCTACCTGCAGAACGAACTGTGGCGCGCGATCCGCCTGGTCACCGATACCGGCCTGCACAGCAAGGGCTGGACCCGCGAGCAGGTGATCAAGTACATGCTCGACAATTCGGCCGAGAGCGAAACCCAGTCGACCGCGGAGGCCGAGCGCTACATCGCCTGGCCGGCACAGGCACTGGCCTACAAGATCGGCGAACTGAAGATCAAGCAGGTTCGCGCCAAGGCCGAGAAGGAACTGGGCGACAAGTTCGACGTCCGCGAATTCCACGCGGAAGTGCTGAGGGACGGCTCGGTGCCGCTGGACGTGCTGGAAGCGAAGATCGACCGCTGGATCGCAAGCAAGAAAGGCTGATCGATCGCAGGGCGGGTGCCACACAC
>JBOHXX010000262.1:0-4810 GCA_050737675.1 Pseudoxanthomonas sp. | reverse complement strand
CCCCACACCTGTTCATCCACCGTGCGCGCGGCCTTGAGCCCGCGCACCCGGCCATTCACGACCATTACGCCTTCTGCACGCAGGCGCTGGCATTGTTCGCGGAAACCCTTGGAACCTTCCGGCAGGGCGATGCGCCCGTCGGATCGCAGGACCCGGTGCCAGGGCAACTTCGGGTCGGTGTTCTCGCTCAGCGTCTTCGCCGCCAGGCGCGCGCGTCCGGGCAATCCCGCGCGATGCGCGACTTCGCCATAGCCGGCGACCTGTCCGCGCGGGATCGCACGGACGACGGCGAGGATGCGTTCGGCGGGAGACTTGTCGGCCATGAGGCATTAGCATAGCCGCGGCGATCCGAAGGAGCACGACATGCAGAATTTCGAGCAGATCCGCAGCCACCTGAGCAAAGCCGGCTACAAGGTGACCATGCACGAACCGTACGTGGCCTGCGTGGAGCTGTCGCTGGATGGAGGCAACCGCCACCAGGCGATCTTCCTCTCCGAACTGGGCAACGACGATGAACGCGGCTACCTGCGCGTGAGCACGGTGATCGCGCCGATCACAGGCATCGACGCGCGCCGTGCGCTCGGCTTCAACTGGCAGAGCAGCGTCGGCTACCTCGCCATCGGCGAACTCGACGGCGTACCCTACCTGCAGCTGTGCGAGAACCGTCCGTACGAAGGGCTGACGCCTGCGGAAGTGGACCGCATGGTGCTGGAGATCGGCGGCCTGGGCGACAACATGGAACGCGCGTTGTCGGCCGAAGGCGATCTCTTGTAAATGCTCCCTTCCCCCTCCGGGAGAAGGAAAAAGCATTACGCCCAGCCCAGCGCCTCGATCAGCCGCCACAGTCCGTAGGCGATGCCACCAGCGGCGGGAATGGTCAATATCCACGCCCACACGATGCGTTCGATCACGCCGAACTTGAGCGCCTTGGGATTCTTCGCATAGCCCACGCCCATGATCGCGGTTGAGATGCTATGCGTGGTCGACACCGGCATGCCGAAATGCGCGGCCACGGTGAGGATGGTGGCCGAACTGGTTTCCGCCGCGAAGCCGTGGATGGGATGCAGCTTGACCATCTTGTGGCCCAGGGTCTTGATGATCTTCCAGCCGCCCGACGCGGTGCCGGCAGCCATCACCACCGCGCAGGTCAGCACGATCCATAGCGCGACCTCCTTCTCGTTGCCACTGCCCGGATGCAGGAACTGCAGCCAGGAAGGCAGGTTGTCCAGCGCGCCGGACGCTTCGGCGCCGAACAGGGTCAGGGCGATGACACCCATGGTCTTCTGCGCATCGTTGTGTCCGTGCGCGTAGCCCATGTAGGCCGCGGACAGGATCTGCGCCTTGCCGAAGAACGCATTGACCCAGCGCGGCCGCGCCAGCCGTGCCAGCGGCCCGCCGGCCTTGGCCATCGCCGCAATGATCGCCCACAGCAACAACATCATCAGCACGCCCAGCAGGAAACCGGCGATGGGCGAAGTGATCATCGGCAGGAACACCTTCCACAGCAGGCCCTTGTTCTTGGCCCAGTTGCCGACCGGTTCGGACCAGACCAGCGCCGCCCAGTCGTTGTGCGCGGCGGCCAGCGCCGCGCCGCACAATCCGCCGATCAGCGCGTGCGAAGACGAGGAAGGCAGGCCTTTCCACCAGGTGATCAGGTTCCAGACGATGCCGCCCAACAGCGCGCACAGGATCACCTGCGAGCTCGCGTCGACCACGTCGGTATTGATGATGCCCTTGGCGATGGTGGCCGCGACCGCGGTGCCGGTGAGCGCGCCGATCAGGTTCATCACTGCGGCCAAGATCACGGCCCAGCCCGGTGCCAGGACCTTGGTCGCGACCACGGTGGCGATGGAGTTGGCGGTGTCATGGAAACCGTTGACGAACTCGAACACGAGCGCGGCCAGGATCACGATCAGGACCAGGGTCAGCATCGGGTTGGTTTCCTAACTGTTCTTCAACACGATCTGGTAGGCCACCACGCCGGCCTCGCGGCAGCGGTCGATGGCTTTCTCCAGGATCTCGAAAAACTCCTTGAGCAGGAACATCTGCAGGTTGTCCAGGCGCCCGGAATAGATGTCGCGGTACAACTCCAGCATCAAGCGGTCGGCCTCGTTCTCGAGCGCGCGCAACTTTTCGTTGAGCACGGTCATGCGGTCGATGTTCATCTTCTGCAGGTCGTGGACCATTTCCACCACCACCGCGGCGGCCTGCTCCAGCATCGCCGCGCGTGGCGCGAAATCGATGCCTTCCAGGTGCTTGACCGCCAGCGAATAGCGGTCGGCGAATTTCTCGACCTGCTTGGGGATCTTGTACAGCGCCGAACCCAGGGATTCGATGTCCTCGCGTTCGATCGGGGTGATGAAACTGTCGACCAGGGCGTGGCTGATCTTGTCCGAGGCGGTGCGCTCGCGCTGGCGGGCCAGCTTGAAGGCATCCAGCGCCGGCTGCCGGTCGGTGGCCTTCATCATGCTGTGCAGGGCCTTGGTACTGTCGTAGGCGGCTTGCGCGGCTTCGTCGAGCAGGGTGTAGAACTGCTGGCCGGAGCCGAAAATCGTCTGCAACGAAAACATGGGGCATGTCCCGCCGTCACGGGAGGGACGGCAACCGGACGGAATTATGACGGTTTAGGGACAGGCTGTGGCACCTGCCCCGGCACTTCCGGGGCGCATGCCTCCGATTCCACCTTCGCCAGACAAAGCTCCGGGCCGGTTTGCTAGACTCCGCACCGCGCCCAGGCGCACTTTATGGAAGACGACCCTACCTCCCCCATTCGCGCAAGCCGCCAGCCGGCCGTGCGCGATCCCGCAGAAGCCGGCCCCGGCGAGGATCGCCCGCGTGCTTGAGCTGCTGATCGTCATCGCCCTGATCATCCTCAACGCCTTCTTCGCCTTGTCGGAGATGGCGCTGATGACCTCGCGCAAGCTGCGCCTGAAGCAGATGGCGCAGGAAAGCCGGGGCGCCAGGGTGGCCCTGGCCCTGGCCGAACATCCGGACAACCTGCTGTCCACCGTGCAGGTAGGCATCACCCTGATCGGCGTGCTGACCGGCGTGTTCGGCGGTGATGCCATCGGCGCGATGATCGCCAGCTGGATCGGTGGCATGTGGCCGGAGGCGCAGAAATACGCCGCGCCCATCGGCATCGGTACTGCGGTCGGCCTGATCACTGCCGGCCAGGTGATCTTCGGCGAACTCATCCCCAAGCGCCTGGCCCTGACCAACGCGGAAAACATCGCCGCCGCCGTCGCGATTCCGCTGGACTGGCTGTCGCGCATCGCCCGGCCCATCGTTTTCGTGCTGGGCGCGATCAACCGCCTGGTGCTGCGCCTGCTCGGCATCCGCGACGGCGACCGCAATGCGGTCAGCGAAGAAGAGATCCGCATGCTGGTCAGCGAAGGCCACGCCCAGGGCGTGATCGACGTGGACGAACGCAACATGGTCAACCGGGTGCTGCGCCTGGGCGACCGCACCGCCGACAGCCTGATGACCCCGCGCAAGAAGATCGTCTGGCTGGACCAGTCCGCGAGCTACGAGGAAAACATCGAGACCATGCGCGAGTCGCAATTCTCGCGCTTCCCGGTGTACCGCGGCGACGACCAGGACGTGGTCGGCGTGCTCGAAGTGAAATCGCTGCTGGACCGCTTCGCCGAACATTCGCCGGAGATCTTCCGCAGCCTGCGCGAGCCATTGTTCGTGTCCGAGTCCACCCATGCGATGAAGCTGCTGGAGATCCTGCGCGAGGAACAGCAGTCGCTGGCGCTGGTGGTGGACGAGTACGGCGAGATCCAGGGCCTGGTGACCCTGAGCGACCTGATGGGCGCGGTGGTCGGCCGCCTGCAGGCTTCGGAAAACAGCGACGAGGACGCCTTGGTGGTCGTGCGTGACGACGGCTCGCTGCTGGTCGACGGCTCGTTGCCCAACGACGACCTGAGCGAGCTGCTGGGCGGCGTCGCCCTGCCCGATGGCGACGAGGCCGACTACAACACCATCGCCGGCCTGGTGATCGAACAGTTCGGCCGCATCCCGCATGTCGGCGAACACCTGGACTGGGCAGGCTGGCGCATCGAGGTGGTGGACCTGGATGGTCCCCGCATCGACAAGCTGCTGCTGCAGAAACTGCCGGAAGACGAAGATGACGAAACCGGTGCCTGATTCCGGCGCCACGCCGGAAACGGGTGCTCGGGGAGGTGCCGGAGAACATGTCAGCACTCGCGCGGTGCTGGATGCTTTCGCCGCCGGTGATCCCGACGACCACCTGCGCATGGGCGACCTGCTTTCGGGCCTGCGCCAGACCGCCTTCGGCATGCTGCTGTTCATGGGCATCCTGCCCGCGTTCCTGCCCATTCCCGGCGTGGCGGGTGCCATCAGCGGGCCGCTGGTGATGCTGGTCGGCGCCCAGTTGCTGGTTGGCCTGCGCAAGCCGTGGCTGCCGGGGTTTCTGGCCAGGCGCGGGCCGCATCGCAAGTCGATGGCGCGCTTCCGCGACATGATGGCGCGCTGGCTGGGCTGGCTGGAGAAACTGGTGCGTCCGCGCATGGAAGGCGTGCTGGACCACCCGCTGGCCAGCGCATTCACCGGCCTGCTGCTGGTCCTGCTGGGCCTGCTGCTGGCGCTGCCGATTCCTTTCACCAACTACCTGTTCGGCGTGCTGTTGCTGCTGTTCGTATTCGCCTTGCTGGAACGCGATGGCGCATTGATGCTGGTCGCCTGGCTGGCCGGGGCCATCGCCGTGGTCGTGTTCGGCTTCGTCTCCGGCAACCTGGTGCAGATGCTGGTGCACATGGTTGAAGGCTGGTTCTAGGGTCGTGGCGGG
>JBOHXX010000261.1:0-4841 GCA_050737675.1 Pseudoxanthomonas sp. | reverse complement strand
GCGCCGGGGATCAGCACCGCGCCGATCACCAGGTCGGTATCGGGCAAGCGCTCCTCGATCGCATCGTGGGTGGAATAGATCGTGGTCAGGCGATCGCCGTACAACTCGTCCAGGTATTTCAACCGGTCCAGCGAACGGTCGACCACGGTCACGCGGGCGCTCATGCCCATGGCGATGCGCGCGGCATTGATGCCGACCACGCCGCCGCCGATCACCAGCACTTCGGCCGGCTTCACCCCGGGCACGCCGCCGAGCAGCATCCCGGAACCGCCTTGTGCCTTTTCCAGCGCATGTGCGCCGGCCTGGATAGACATGCGCCCGGCCACTTCGCTCATCGGCGCCAGCAGCGGCAGGCCGCCCTTGCGATCGGTGACGGTTTCGTAGGCGATGCAGGTCGCGCCGGATGCCACCAGCGCCTTGGTCTGTTCCGGATCCGGCGCCAGGTGCAGGTAGGTGTAGAGGACCTGGCCGGGGCGCAACATCGCGCATTCCACCGGCTGCGGTTCCTTGACCTTGATGATCATGTCGGCGCGCTGGAATATCTCCGCCGCGCTATCGACGATCTGCGCACCGGCGCGCACATACATCTCGTCGGTGAGACCGATGCCCTTGCCGCCATCGTGCTGGACCAGGACGCTGTGGCCGTTGGCGACCAGCTCGCGGGCGCCGGCCGGGGTCAGGCCGATGCGGTATTCGTTGTTCTTTATTTCCTTGGGGACGCCGATCAGCATTTTTATCTCTCCAGTTGCGTTAAGGGCATGCGCGTGGGGAGCGCCGGGACGGGACGATGGGTATTTTATGCAGTCGCGCGCAGGGTATCCGCCAGCACTTCGAAGATCCGGTCGATATGCGGCTTCTCCACGATCAGCGGTGGCGACAGGGCCAGCACGTCGCCGGTGAGGCGGGTCAGCAGATTGCCGTGGTTGAAGGCGCGGGTGAACACGTCGTAGCCGCGGGTGCCGGGTGCGCCCGGGCGCGGGGCCATTTCGATCGCGCCGATCAGGCCGTAGTTGCGGATATCGACGACGTTGGGCAGGCCCTTCAGCGAATGGATGCCTTCCTGCCAGTAGTCGCCCAGTTCGATCGCCTTGTCGAACAGGCTTTCCTCGGCATAGGTGTCCAGGGTCGCGATGGCCGCGGCGCAGGCCAGCGGATGGCCGGAATAGGTGTAGCCATGGAACAGGTCGATCGCGTTATCCGGCCCCTGCATGAAGGCGTCGTGGATGTCGTCGGAGACCAGCACCGCGCCCATCGGCACGCAGCCGTTGGTCAGGCCCTTGGCCGCGGTGATCATGTCCGGCAGCACGTCGAAACGCTGCGCCGCGAACGCGTTTCCGACCCGGCCGAAGCCGGTGATCACTTCATCGAAGATCAGCAGGATGCCGTGCTTGGTGCAGAGCTCGCGGATGCGCTTGAGGTAGCCGTCGGGCGGGATGACCACGCCGGCGGAACCGGAGATCGGTTCGATGATGACCGCGGCGATGGTGGAGGCGTCGTGCAGCGCGACCATGCGCTCCAGGTCTTCGGCCAGTTCAATGCCGTATTCCGGAAGGCCCTTGGAAAATGCATTGCGACCGATGTCCAGGGTGTGGCGCAGGTGGTCAACGCCGGGCAGGCCGGGGCCGAACCATTTGCGATTGTTGGGCAGTCCGCCCACCGAGATACCGCCGAAGCCGACGCCGTGATAACCCTTCTCGCGACCGATCAAACGCGTGCGCTGGCCTTCGCCGCGCGCACGGTGATAGGCGATGGCCATCTTCAGCGCGCTGTCCACCGACTCGGAGCCGGAGTTGGTATAGAACACGTGATTGAGGTTGCCCGGGGCCAGTTCGGCCAGGCGTTCGGCCAGCACGAACGGCAGCGGCGAACTCATGGAGAAGTTGGGAGCGAAATCCAGGGTCCCGATCTGGGTCTTCACCGCTTCGACGATCCGCGGCCGCGAGTGGCCCGCGTTGCAGCACCACAGGCCGGCGGTCGCATCCAGCACCTCGCGTCCGTCCACGGTCTTGTAGTACATGCCCGAAGCGCTGGCCAACAGCCGCGGCGCGGCCTTGAATTGCTTGTTGGCGGTGAAGGGCATCCAGAAGGCGTCCATCGACGCGGGTGCGCGGGTCGCCTGGGTGGCGTAATGCTCGGCCAGGGCGGCGTGGCCGGGGGAGGAATCTGCGCTCATCGGACGGGCTCCGTGGGGTGCCGGGGGAAAGGTTCGCGCAGCTTATCGCGTTGAAAAAACTTTACAACTGGCCCGGTATTTGGCGATAAATTGACCGTATCGTCACGGCGTGTAAAGTATCCGGCAACACTCGTATCCGCAAAGGGCAGGGATGGACATCGGCGCGCGCCTGCAGCTGGTTCGCAAATCCAAGGATCTCAGCCAGCGCGAGCTGGCCAAGCGGGTCGGCGTGACCAACAGCACCATCTCCCTGATCGAACAGAACAAGGTCAGCCCGTCGGTGAGTTCGCTGAAGAAGGTGCTGGACGGGATCCCGATCTCGCTCGCCGATTTCTTCACCCTGGATCTCGAGGTCGGCCTGCCCGACAGTCCGTTCTACAGCGCCGACGAACTGCCGGACGTGGGCAGCAACGGCATCCAGTATTTCCTTGTCGGCCAGCATCGCCCGCAACGGCAGATGTGCATCCTGCGCGAGGTGATGCCGCCGGGCACCGACACCGGCGACAGCATGCTGCTGCACGAGGGCGAGGAAGGCGGGGTGGTGATCGAGGGCGAGGTGGAGGTGACGGTGGGCGACCAGGTGCGGGTGTTGCGTGCGGGTGAGGCCTATTATTTCGAGAGCAGGGTGCCGCATCGGTTCCGCAATATCGGCGAGGTGGAGGCGGTGATTTTCAGTGCTAATACGCCGGCAACTTTCTAGGCTCGTCATCCCCGCGAAGGCGGGGATCGCTCCTCGCTCTTGTCCAGATGCAAAGCGTTTCGCGCTGACGCGCGAGTCACTTTCTTTGCTTGTGCAAAGAAAGTAACCAAAGAAACACACCCTAACGGCGCGCCCAACGATGAAGCCGTTGGGTTCGCAAGCAGGCCGGGGAGTTTCCGTAAGACACATCCTGTGTCTACGGAAACGGCGCACATCCTTGTGCGCCGCCCCTACGGGGTTTACCCCGTCCTGCTTGCCGCGCCTCACGGGATTCTTGAAAGCAACAGCAACAGCAACAGCAAGAACCGGTGTCACCAACTACCAACTACCAACTACCAACCGCCAGCACCAACCATCCGTATCACTTCCTGTAACGTATTTCCGCAGGCCCTGAACTAAAGGCATTCCCCATGAACGCACCGCGCACCCGTGACAGCTGGCAGGCCCTCGCAGATGGCTTGAAGATCCGCACCCAGGCCTTCATCGATGGAAAGTACGTCGATGCCGCGTCGGGCAAGACCTTCGATTGCATCAGTCCGATCGATGGCCGCTCGCTCGGTCGCGTCGCCGAGTGCGCTACCGAGGACATCGAGCGTGCGGTCATCGCGGCGCGGCGCAGCTTCGATTCGGGGGCGTGGTCGGAAGCGAAACCGACGCACCGCAAGAAGGTGCTGCTGAAATTCGCGCAACTGATCGAGCAGTACGGTGATGAACTGGCGCTGCTTGAATCCCTTGATATGGGCAAGCCGGTGACCGACGCGCGCCAGGTCGATGTTGCGGCGACGATCCGCTGCATGGCCTGGACCGGCGAGGCGCTGGACAAGGTCTATGGCGAAGTGGCGACAACCGGGCCTGGCGAACTCGGTCTGGTTACGCGCGAACCGCTGGGCGTGGTCGGGGCGATCGTGCCGTGGAATTTCCCGCTGTTGATGGCGACGTGGAAACTGGCGCCGGCGCTGGCGATGGGCAATTCGGTGGTGCTGAAGCCTTCGGAGAAATCGCCGCTCACTGCGATCCGGCTGGCGGAGATCGCAATGGAAGCCGGCATCCCCGCCGGCGTATTCAATGTCGTCCCCGGATTCGGCAAGGAGGCGGGCGAGCCGCTGGCGCTGCACATGGACGTGGATGGGCTGGTGTTCACCGGCTCCACCGCGGTCGGCAAGCAGCTGCTGCAATGCGCGGGGCGCTCCAACCTCAAGCGCGCCTACATGGAATGCGGCGGCAAGAGTCCCAACCTGGTGTTCGCCGACGCGCACGACCTGGACAAGGCGGCCGAAGCGGCGGCCAGTGGCATCTTCTACAACCAGGGCGAGGTCTGCACCGCCGCGTCGCGACTGCTGGTGGAGCGTTCGATCAAGGACGAGTTCGTCGCCCGCGTGGTGGAAGCAGGCAGGAAGATGCAACCACGCCATCCATTCGAACCCGGCGCGCCGATGGGCGCGATGGTCGACGAGACCCAGACCGGGCGCGTGCTCGGCTACATCGAAAAAGGCGTCGCCGAGGGCGCGAAGCTGGTGCTGGGCGGCAAGCGCGCCGATACCGTGCCGGGCGGCAGTTATATCGAACCGACGGTGTTCGACGAGGTGTCGCACGAGCACACCATCTCGCGCGAAGAGATCTTCGGCCCGGTGCTGTCGGTGATCGCCTTCGACAACGAGGAGCAGGCGCTGCGCATGGCCAACGACACCGAGTATGGGCTGGCCGCGGGCGTGTGGACCCGCGACATCAGCCGCGCCCACCGCGTCGCGCGCAAGCTGCGTGCGGGCAGTGTGTGGGTGAACTACTGGGACGGCGGCGACATGACCGCGCCGTTCGGCGGCTACAAGCAGTCCGGCAACGGCCGCGACAAGTCGCTGCACGCCTTCGACAAGTACACCGAGATGAAGGCGACCTGGATCAACCTGGAAAGCTGACGATTCCCCCGTAGGAGCGCCCCATGGGCGCGAGCTCTTCTCAGGCGTATCGGCG
>JBOHXX010000260.1:0-4841 GCA_050737675.1 Pseudoxanthomonas sp. | reverse complement strand
CGTTCCCGCCGTCGCGGCACCACGGTTCCCCGCCTGGACACGCGCAACACTCATCGTGTTGCGCGCCACGATCAGGCGTTGTTAAAAAACGCCGCGTTTAATGCGGTTTTTTTACAGCCGTTGTTCCGCGCTACGGGAACGACATGCGCGCCAGTCGCTTGGCGGACGCAGCCACGGAATCCCTTCCGACGAATAAACAGAGACGTTTTACGGAGCGGTCCGACCGCCTGGATTTGGCGTCGCGCCAGTCCAAATGCGCGGATTTGCGCAAACTATTTCGCCCCATCCGCGCCTTCGCAACGACTGCAGCGGTCGCAAGCCGCGCGCGCATGCGGACATGCGCAGGTGTCGACGCACGCCTTCCGAGCGGCCATCGAGTGTCGCCATCCATTTCCGGAAGCGAAGGTTTTCCAGTCGGATTGTTTCCTGCCATCCGCTCCCGTCGCAACCGACGAACGGATCCCATGACGGGTAGGCCGACCACATCGCCAGGCGCGAGCGGTGGCGGACGGGAAGCAAGGGAAGAAACTCGACGCCGCCGGAATGCGAATCCGCAAAAGCAGACCGGCCGCACGAGGCGGCCGGAAGCGGACTAGCGGAAAGTCGACTACAGGACTAGTGGTCCTCGTCCTCGAGCAGCTCGGCGTAATCGTCGGGAGCCAGCAGGTCGTTGAGCTGGTCGGGTTCCTCGATTTCCATCACGAAGATCCAGCCTTCGCCATAGGCATCCTCGTTGATGGTTTCGGGCTTGTCGGCCAGGTCCGAGTTCACTTCGACCACGGTGCCGGTGAGCGGGCTGTACACGTCGGAGGCCGCCTTCACCGACTCCACCACCGCCGCCGCGGTGCCCGCTTCGACACGATCGCCGACGCTCGGCAGCTCGACATAGACCAGGTCACCGAGCAGGCCCTGCGCGTGGTCGGAAATACCGACGGTGACGCGACCACTGCCTTCGACGCGCGCCCATTCGTGGGACTTGAGGAATTTGAGGTCGCCGGGAATCTCGCTCATGGTGCTGCTCCGGGGGGATCGGGTTGTGGAGGGAAGGATGGGACTTAGTTTAACCAAGGAATTCGTTTAGTGAAGGAGAAGGCGCGCAGGTTCAGCCCAGCACCCCGGCTTGCGCCTGGCCATCGCGCACGAAAGGGAACCTGACCGCGCGCACCGGCACTTCGCGTCCGCGGATATCCACGCGCACTTCACCCGGGTCGCCCGCCGGCACGCGCGCGAAGGCGATGGCCTTGCCCAGCGTTGGCGAGAACGTGCCGGACAGGATCTCGCCAACGCCGTTGGCGGTCAGCACTCTCTGGCCATGGCGCAACACGCCCTTCTCGTCCATCACCAGGCCGATCAACTGGCGCGGCGCGCCGGAAGCCGCCTGCGACTCGAGCACGCCGCGGCCGATGAAGTCGCGCGGCTTCGAATCGGCATCCACGTCCAGGGCCACCGTCCAGGCCAGCGCGGCTTCATAAGGCGTGGTGGTTTCGTCCATGTCCTGGCCATACAGGTTCATGCCCGCTTCCAGGCGCAAGGTGTCGCGCGCGCCGAGGCCGGCGGGTTTCACCCCTGCGGCCAGTAATGCATTCCAGAACGCGACCGCCTGTTCCTCCGGCAGCACGATCTCGTAACCATCCTCGCCGGTATAGCCGGTGCGGGCGACGAACAACGCCATGCCGTCAGTGGTCTGCGCCTCGATCGCGGCGAAGCGGACCAGCTTGTCGGCAGCGGCGCGGTCGGATTCGCGCAGCAGGCCGATCACCTTCGCGCGTGCGGTCGGTCCCTGCACCGCGATCATGGCGAACTCCGGACGCTCCTTGACCTCTACGTCGAAGGCGACGGCCTGCTTGCCGATCCAGGCCAGGTCCTTGTCGCGGGTGGCCGCGTTGACCACCAGGCGGAAGAAGTCGTCAGCCAGGAAATAGATGATCAGGTCGTCGATGACTCCGCCGTTCTCGTCAAGCATCGCGGTGTACAGCGCCTTACCCGGCTTCTTCAGCTTGTCCACCGAGTTGGCCACGAGACGGCGCAGGAATTCGCGCACGCGTGCGCCATGCAGGTCGACCACGGTCATGTGGCTGACGTCGAACATGCCGGCGTCCTTGCGAACCAGGTGGTGCTCATCGATCTGCGAGCCGTAATGGATCGGCATGTCCCAGCCGCCGAAGTCCACCATCTTGGCCCCGAGCGTGCGATGTGTGTCGTTGAGGATGGTCTTCCGGGTCATGGCAACGTCCTGCAAAAGAGGGCCATTATCCCAGATGCAGCCGTGGGAGCGGCGTCCCCGCCGCGAGCTTCTGTTTTGGGTATGGCGAAGTGGACGCAAGGAACAGGATCAACAGCTCGCGGCGGGGACACCGCTCCCACGGCTACTGTTCGCCGTAGCCCTCGTTGATGCAGTCGACGCGCGCGGGGTCGACCACCGCGAACTTGCCGCTCTCCAGGTCCAGGCGCCGCGCCCAGGCGACTTCCGCCAGGTATTCCTGTTCCAGGCCCTGGCGCACCATCGCGATCACCTTGGGATCATCGACCTTGTCCACCCGGCAAGTCCCGGCCTGCCAGAAGAACCCCTTCGCCACCCTGGGATAGGCCTGTGCATCGGTGACCTTCCACAAGGCCAACGGTCCGTCGCGCCCGGCCAGACGGCCGGCGGTCACGTAACGCATCACCGGATCAGCATCGGGATCCTCGCTGGCATCGGCCAGCAGGCCGATGGAGTAGTCGCATACGTGTCCGGTGTCGGCGGAATCGGAGAGACAGGAACCGCCGACTTCGCGCAGTCCTTCGGGATACGGCGGCATGGTTTTACCGACCAGCTCGACGGCGCCCGCGGCCTGCGGCAAGGCCAACCACAGCAACAGTGCCGGCCATGCGCGCATGACGCTCAGGCTTCCTGCACCTTCAAGGTCATGCCATCAACCGCGACAACGCGTACAGGCGTGCCGGTCGCCAGGTCCGGGCCCTGCACTTCCCAGTAGGCATCGGCGATCTGCACCCGGCCGTGGCCGTTGACGATCGCCTGCTCCAGCGGGGTGACATGGCCGATCAGGCTGTTGGCGCGCTGGTTGAGGTGCGGCCGGTCGCTCTGCGGTTCGAACTTGCGGAACCACTTCCGGTAGACCTGGATCGAAACGAAGCTCAACACGATGAAGGCCGCGACCTGCACCAGGACCGGAATCCCGGGCACCAGCAGCACGACGAGGAATACCGGCACCGCTGCGATCCCCAGCCACAGCATGAACGCACCGGGCGCCATCGCCTCGGCTGCGAACAGCAACAGCGCTACCACCGCCCAGGTCGATACGTCCCAGCGCATGGCGTCAGCCCCCGCGCGAAGGCAGCGTGGGCGGCACCGCACCGCGCACGGATTGCTGGTTCATCGCTTCCTTCGCCAGCTCGGCGATACCGCCCAGCGAACCGATCACCCCGGCCGATTCCATCGGCATCAGCACGAACTTCTGGTTCGGGCCTTCGGCCAGCGACTTGAACGCCTCGATGTATTTCTGCGCGACGAAATAGTTGATCGCCTGCACGTTGCCCGAGGCGATCGCGTCCGACACGACCTGGGTGGCCCGCGCTTCGGCTTCAGCCAGGCGCTCGCGCGCCTCGGCTTCGCGGAACGCGGCTTCGCGCTGGCCTTCGGCGGCGAGGATCGCGGATTGCTTCTCGCCCTCGGCCTTGAGGATCGCCGACTGGCGGAAGCCTTCGGCCTCGAGGATGTTGGCGCGTTTCTCGCGTTCGGCCTTCATCTGCCGGGCCATCGATTCGATCAGGTCGCGCGGCGGGGCGATGTCCTTCAGTTCGATGCGATTGACCTTGATGCCCCACGGATGGGTGGCCTGATCGACCGCGACCAGCACCTTGGTGTTGATCTCGTCGCGCTTGGACAGCGACTCGTCCAGGTCCATGGAACCGATCGAGGTGCGGATGTTGGTCATCACCAGGTTGAGCGTGGCGATCTCGAGCTGCGCAACCTCATAGGCGGCCTTGGCTGCGTCCAGCACCTGGAAGAACACGATGCCGTCGACCTTGACCACCGCGTTGTCCTTGGTGATCACGTCCTGGCTGGGCACTTCCAGCACCTGTTCCATCATGTTGATCTTGCGACCGACGCTGTACATGATCGGAACCAGGAAGTGCAGGCCCGGGGTCATGGTGTGCGTGTACTTGCCGAACCTCTCCACGGTCCATTCGTAACCCTGGGGTACGATGCGCACCGTCTTGAACAGCATGATGACGCCGGCGAACAGCACCACGATGGCCAGGAAACTGGGTCCGAACATGTCCTTCTCCCCTTCTATCTATATATATGTAGATGAGTATAGGACATGGCAGGTCGCCAATTCAGGGCGGGACGACGTGGCTCCAAGGCTGCATGGACATCGCGATCAAGCGATGCCTGCGACCTGGGCGGTGCCGACTCCATTCCTTCGGCGAGCACCTTGTCGATGTTCCAGTTGGCGATGGCTTTGCTTTCTTCGGATTCGACGGCCTGGATGAACAGCGGGAGGATTTCCACGATGCCATCGATCCTCGTCCTCGAATGCACATCCAGCAGCTTCGACCCGAATCAATCACAGAAGCAGGCGTCCCTGTCTTCCGGCAGACAATCCGCAGGGTTCTTGGTGATGAAAGGAACCGCGCCACCCCGCACATAGGAGCCGGACAGCGGGCTGGTGGAACCGCGCATGATCTGTTCGCGCTTGGCGTGACCAGATCGACGAAGTGGCGGTTGGCATTGGACAAACTGTCGATGGAGAACGCATCCGATACCAGAGATGCCATCGGCCCGGGGACGCATGCAAAATACCTGTCGCACTACGCCTGCCGATGCGGCACGGCGC
>JBOHXX010000259.1:0-4878 GCA_050737675.1 Pseudoxanthomonas sp. | reverse complement strand
CGGCAAGGGAGTGGCCGCCCTGCAGGAAGCTGGCTGGGTGCCGCTGGCCTTGGTTTCAGCACCACGGATCGAGTGGCTTGGCGTCTATCCGTCCTGGCAATCTTTGCTGGCGCAACTGGCAGTCGGTGCCGCCGCCGTAATCGGCTTCGTCGTCAACATGCGATCTTCTCGAGCGAGCGCCGGCACAAGTAACTAAGCCATGAGGGGCGATATATGGGCCGATGTGCTCGTAACCGGATGGCCTCCCTTAGCCAGAACAAAGGATCCTTCGCATGAGTGATTGCGGTTGTCACCACGAGGCCAAGAATGCGCAGGAAAGGCGCGTACTGATCATCGCCTTGGCGCTGAATGCCGCCATGGCCGTGATCGGTGGTATTGCTGGCTGGATCGCTCAGTCCACAGGCTTGCTGGCAGACGCGTTGGACATGCTCTCTGATGCTACTGCGTATGCGATTGGCTTAGTCGCCATCGGCCGTACCGCACGGTTCAAGGCCAACGCAGCGTTGCTCAGCGGAAGTGTCCTGCTAGTGCTGGGGCTGGGTATATTGTTCGAAGTCGGCCGGCGGGTACTCCAGGGCGCCGAACCGCTGAGCGGCTGGATGATCGGCACCGCGCTGCTGTCATTGGCAGTGAACGTATTCGTATTGCGCCTGCTCGCACCACTGAAGTCGGGCGAAGTACACCTTCGGGCGACCTGGCTATTCACTCGCGCAGATGTGGTGGCCAACATCGGGGTAATCCTGGCGGGCGTACTGGTGCTATGGCTCGGATCGCCGTATCCGGATTTCATCATCGGCGTCCTGATCGGACTGTACGTGATCAAAGAGGCCATCGAAATCCTGCGCGAGGCTCGTTCAGAAGGGGCGACCGGTGGCGACGAGATTGTGTAACGCCTTGGGCAGCAGGTAAGCTATTCAGGATGGTCACCGCCCGAGCCGCCGCCAGTGTACTCAGCCGAATCCGCACCTCGACGCGGCTGGCCGTGCTGCTGTTGCTGATATTCGGTCTGAAGCTGGGCACGGCCGCGGCCTGTGTTGGTCATGACTTTGCCGATCTCGGCTTGGGGACCGTAGGGGAACATGCATCGGCATGGAAGGCATCTGCGGACTCCGATGGCGATCCCAGCCCAACTGCCACCGAGCATGCCAGCAACTGCACCCATGGCAGTTGCCACCAAGTGGCCGATGTCGCGCTTTCCCCTTCCGGTTTCATGCCTGTGATTCGCCCTGCGCTTGAAGTAGGTGTCGATGGACGGCCTCCCTCCCTGACCCTACAAAGTCAGCTCCGCCCCCCGATCGTCTGAGTCGCACACAAGTTCCTTCAGCACAGCTGCTGAAGGTCATTGTCGACTGAGAGGATTTATGCATGCCCCCTTTTTGCTTGGCGCGACGCCTTGTCGCGCGAGCTGTCATGGCCGGTCTGTTTGGCGGCCTTTGGCTGAGCGTAGCCAATGCTGCTGAACCCGATGCCGCGTCTGCACCGGTTCGTCAGGCGCTGCAGGCCGCCTGGCAGCAACACCCGAGTTACCGGGCCACCGAAGCCCAACTGGCGGCGGCCCGCGCACGATTGGATGCGGCTGGACAACCCCTTTACAACCCCGAACTGGAATTCGCCGGTGACGATGAAGGACCAGAGCGCACTACCAGCGCGGGCCTGAACCTCACGCTGGATTTAAGTGGCAAGCGCCGGGTTCGCCGTGATGCGGCCAGTGCCCGTGTGGACCTGGCCACGGCCGAAGCGCGGGTGCGTCGCCGCGACTTTGCCCGGCAGTGGCTCACCGGATGGGCCGATCTGCAGGCTGCCCAAGAGCGCGTTCGCACCGGTGAGCGTCGTTTGACGCTGGTTTCGCGCTTCGCCGACCTGGCCGAGAAGCAGTACGCGGCCGACGACATTTCCGGACTGGAGCGGGATCTTGCGCAACTGGCTCGGGATGAAGCGCAAGCTGAGCAGTCACAGTTGTTGGCCGAACAAGCAGAAGCCGACGCGCGATTCCGCAGTGTGGGTGGCAGCGTCGATGTCATGGCAGCGGCGACACTGCCGACCGATAACTTGCCGGTGCCAGAACCGGCCACCAGCGCTCTTCAGGCACTGCCTGATTGGCAGGCAGCAGAAGCGGCAGCCATGGCGGCCGAGCGCGAGGTCGCGGTGGCTCGTCGCAATCGCATCGCCGATCCGACGGTCGGGGCTTACGGCGGTCGCAAGGAGTATGAGGTCGGCGGTCCGCGCGACAACGTCTACGGCGTGACGGTCACCATCCCCTTGTTCGTGCGCAACTCCTACCGTGCCGAAGTGGTCGCCGCGCAGGCTGATTCCGAGGCCGCACAAGCCGAATTGCAACGCGTGCAATTGGAGCTGGAAGCCGATCGCCGCCGCGCCGTCGACAGTTATGCGGCGACCTACACTGCCTGGAGCGGTTGGAAACGCAGCCGTGGCACCGATGTCGATCGCCGCGCTGGCTTGCTGGAACGCATGTGGCGCGAGGGCGAACTGTCCACTGCCGACTACTTGCTCCAGCTCAAGCAAACGCTGGACACGCAGTTGGCGGGCGCCGACCTGGAAGCGCGCTTGTGGCGCACCTACGCCGACTATCTCGCTGCCACTGGCCGTCTTGATGACTGGGCCGGTCTGGAGCGCACCCCATGAGAGAGATCACGATGATTCCGTTTCGACTGATGACCCTGCCGCTCGCGGCCGCAGTGATGCTGGCGATAGCCGGTTGTTCAAAATCCCCAGAGGCCGACCCCGTCAAGGCAGCTGCGGCCGAATCGGCCGAGCCTGGCCATGATGAGGCGAAGGAAGGCGAGCATGCCGAAGGCACGGAAGAACACGGGGAGGAAGGCGAAGCCACTGAACCCGTAAAAATGGACGAGGCGGCGCTCAAGGCTGCGGGTATCCAGTTGCAGACCTTGCAACCCTCATCCCTCAGTGAGGAATTGCGGGCTCCGGGCGAAGTGGTCGACAGCGCCTATGGCACCACGCTAATCACACCACGTGTTGAAGCACTGGTGGTACGCCGACATGCCAAACTCGGTGATGAAGTGCGCGCCGACGCACCGCTGGCGACGCTGGCGAGTGTCGAGGTCTCTGACGCACAGGCGGATTTGCGCATCGCCGAACAGGAATGGCGTCGGGTCTCAGCATTGGGCCGGGAAGCTGTCGCCGGCCGTCGCATCAACGAGGCGAAGATCGCGGTCGATCGCGCCCGTGCCAAGGCGCAGGCCTATGGATTGCCCGGCACTTCGAGCGGCGGCGTCAATGGCCAATTCACCCTGACCGCGCCGCATGCTGGGCGCATCACCGAGGACGAGTTCATCGTTGGTGAACGCATCGAGCCCGGTAAGGCGCTGTTTCGTCTGGTTGATGAATCCGTTGTCTGGGTGGACGCGAAGATGTCGCCCGGCACTGTATCCCGCATCGAAGCCGGGAGCCCGGCGACCGTCGTCATCGGTGGTGAGCGTGTTGCAGGCAAGGTCTTGCGCAGCGCACACCGCACGTCGGATGCCACACGTACCGCATCGGTGAGGATCGAGGTTCCGAACAAGGACGATCGCTTGCATGGCGGCGACTTCGTCGAGGTGTATTTCGAAGCAGCCTCCACTGCAAGTTCCGACAACAAGGGCGCGACCCAGCTCGCGGTGCCGACCGATGCCTTGGTTCAACTCGAAGGCGAGACCGTAGTGTTCCGACGCAATGCGGCCGGCGCGCTGGAACCCGTACCGGTGCGCGCGGGCGAAGTGATCGGTGACCGCACAGTGATCCGTGAAGGCTTGAAGGCCGGCGACACCGTCGTTGTGGCCGGTGCGTTTGCGGTGAAGTCGCAGATGCTAAAAGCGCAACTGGGAGAGGGTCATGCTCATTGATTCCTTCATCGTGATACGGAGGGATAGGTCATGCTGAATCGCCTGGTCGAAATGTCCCTTCGTTACAAGTTCCTGGTGTTGATCATCTTCGCAGTGGTCGCTTTTCTGGGCATCAGCGCGGTGCGCAGCGTGCCCATCGATGCCTTCCCTGACGTCACGCCAGCGCAGGTCAACATCTACACCGAATCGCCAGGACTAGCTGCCGAGGACGTTGAACTCCTGCTTACCACACCGGTGGAATCGGCATTGGCCGGCCTGCCTAAGGTGCAGGAAATTCGTTCCGTCAGCCTGTTCGGGCTGTCGTATGTCGCCGTCTATTTCGAGGACGACATGGACATCTACTTCGCGCGCCAACTCGTCAATGAGCGCCTGCAGGAAATCGGTGACCGATTGCCCGAAGGTTACGGCAAGCCGAGCATGGGTCCGAATACCTCCGGCCTCGGCCAGGTATTCTGGTACACGGTCGAACGCGCTCCCGGCGTCAGCAAGGAGCAGGTGACCGACATGGATCTGCGCACTTGGCAGGAGTGGACGGTGCGCTTGATCCTGCGCACAGCGCCCGGCGTCGACGACGTGACTTCGTGGGGCGGCGGCGAACGCGAGTACCAGGTACAGATCGATCCGCAGCGCCTGTACGCCCGCGGTCTGGGCTTCAGCGATGTAATCAACGCGCTACCGGCCAACAACGGACAGGTCGGCGGCAATGTGATGGATGTGGGCCGTGAACAGTTCCTCGTGCGTGGCTTGGGCCTGCTGAAGTCAACCCAGGACATCGGCGAGATCGTGCTCAAGGCCGAGGATGGCGTTCCCGTGTTTCTGCGTGATGTGGCCACCGTCGTCGAAGCGCCCGCACCGCGATTCGGTGCGGTGACGCGCGATGGCGAAGAGGTCGTGCTGGGTATGGCTTTGGCGCGCATCGGAGAAAACGCGAAAGACGTAGTAGAGGCGGTCAAAGGCAAGATCGATGTGGTACGCGACGCGTTGCCAGAAGGGATCGTGCTCAAACCGATCTATGAGC
>JBOHXX010000258.1:0-4886 GCA_050737675.1 Pseudoxanthomonas sp. | reverse complement strand
CCGCATAGCTGGATGATGCGATCGGCCAGCGTGGACTTGCCATGGTCGACGTGGGCGATGATGGAGAAGTTGCGGATATTCCGCATGGACGCGGGGGGCGGACTGGACTTGGGCTGCATGGGGGCGGCCGCAAGGGCCGTCAGGAAGAATAACGGCGCATTATCGCACGGCCGCCCTTGGTGCTGGCCGGCCCGCATATGGCCCTGCCCTGTCCTTCAGGGACCACGGGAAAGGGTTCCCGTGGAATAGCCCCCCGTGAAATCAGTCGCCATCCCCCGCCGTGACCGCCACGAAGGCGGAACCACCACGCGGGCTGCGGACCAGCAGCATCACCACCTGCCCGGCTTTGACCCCGCGCAGCGCCTGGTTGAACTCGGCGACACTGCCTACCGCCTTGCGACCGACCTGCAGGATGACGATGCCCGGCTGCAGTGTTTCGCTCGCCGATTGGCCATCGACACGGGTGATGCGGACGCCCTCGCCGGGCTTCAATCCCAGCTGCTTGCGGGTTGCGGCATCGAGGTCGGCCACGGAGATACCCAGCAGGGCCGATTCCGTACGAGCCGGCGCGGTGGGCGAACCGTCGTCCTGCGCACCCGTGCTGGCGACCGTGCCTGCATCTTCTTCCAGGGTCGAGAGGGTCACTGTGACCTCGCGCGGTTTGCCGTCGCGCAGGATGCCCAAGGTCACCTTCGTACCCGGCGCCATCGCCCCGATCCGCGGCGGCAGGTCACTGGAAGTGGCGATCTCGGCGCCGTTGACCGAACGGATCACGTCGCCCGCCTCCATTCCCGCCTTCTCGGCGGCACTGCCGGCAAGCACGTCGTTGACCAGCGCGCCGCGCGTATCCGGCAAACCGAAGCCCTTGGCCGAATCCGTGGTCACTGCGCCGACCTGCACGCCCAGTTGGCCGCGACTGACCTTGCCGGTTTTCTTCAACTGCTCCACCGCGCTCATCGCCAGATCGATCGGGATGGCGAAGCTGATGCCCATGTAACCGCCGGAATCGGAGAAAATCTGCGAATTGATGCCGACCACTTCGCCGCTGGTATTGAGCAGGGGACCGCCGGAGTTGCCCCGGTTGATTGCGACGTCAGTCTGGATGAAGGGAACGTAGCGCTGGTCCGCATACGGATTGCTGCGGCCGGTCGCGCTGACGATGCCGGCGGTGACCGAATGATCGAGACCGAACGGTGAGCCGATCGCCACGACCCACTGGCCCGGCTTGAGCGTGTTGGAATCGCCCAGGCGGATCGAAGGCAGGTTGCTGGCTTCGATCTTCAGCAGCGCCACGTCGTACTGCTGGTCGCTGCCGATGACCTTGGCCTTGAGCTCGCGGCGATCCGAAAGCTTGACCGTGACTTCATCGGCGCCATCGATGACGTGGTGATTGGTCAGCACGTAGCCGTCGGGCGAAATGATGAAGCCGCTGCCCATCGACGTGCCGCCACCGCGTTGTTGCGGACCCTGCTGGCCACCCGGGCCCTGTGGCATCTGGAAATCGGGACCGAAGATACGACGGAAGAATTCCGGCACGTCCTGCTCGTCCTGGCCACCCTGGGCCTGCGTACGCGCGACTTTGCGTGGAGCAACTTTGGCTTCGACGTTGACCACGCCCGGCCCTACCTGCTCGACCAACCGGGTGAAATCCGGCAAGCCGGTAACGATCTGCGGTGCGCTGCTTTGCGCGATGGAACCGGCCACGGCCGGCGCCGAAGCCTGCGGCGTGCTGCCTGCCTGTTGCGCACAGGCAGCCAGCGGCGAAGTGAGGATCAGGAGACCGAGCAGACTATTGCGGACACTGGGGGTCATCGAACGCATGCCTCAATGGGATGGGTATGGGTTGGTAGTTGGCAAGTGCGTGGTTGATGACGGCAAGCGGTTACGAATCACCCACTTGCCAATCACCAACCTGTTACATCAGTCCTGTCGAGCGGGTTCCGGCACGGCAACCGGCAGGCGCGGCTCGAACGGATAGAAAGTTTCAGCCGCGCGGTCGGTCGAATAGCCTGTGTTAAAGGCGCCACTGCCCGAATATTGCGGCAATACGGCGCGCGGCCAAGGCCGGGCGGCGGGAGCATTGATCTGCACGTTCGAGAACGGATCGTGCGCAGCGCCTGCTGTCGGCGCACTGGCGATGGCCGGACTGGAGGTCGCATGAATGCTTGGCGGCGCGGCGGCGGAAGCAACCGCGCGATCGGGGACAGCACGTGTGATCGCCGCCATGCGGGCTGCCTGCTGGTTGCGGGTCGCACTGCGTCGCGCGTCGTCCTGCCGGCGTGGAATGCTGGCCACGGCGACACTGGCCGCAGTCACGACGGCTGCACCCTCGCCTTGAATGCCGGGATCGGTGGAACCTGCCTCGTTGTTGCTGACAGGTGCCTGGCTGGCCACCGTGGGTGCCGCCTGGGCCGGGGTTTCGTCGGGAACCTGCTGACGGACCATGAACAAGGCGATGGCGGCGACGGAAGCCGCCAATGCGCCACCGCCCCACTTGGCGAGATTACCGCGGTAGCGCGAGGATGCCGCCTTGGCAGTCGGTTGTAGGGACTCTGCCGCAATGGCCGCGGCAACACGGCCAGCGAAGTCCGCGGGTGCCGGCGCACGGGCCTGGCCGCGCAAAACGTCGCCGCAGAGTTGCCAGCGCTCCAGACAGCCGCTCAATTCGGTGTCGTGCTCCATCCGCCGCAACAGGAAGCGCGCCTGGTCGGGTGCCAGGTCGCCGTCCACCAGTGCGGACAATTGCTGGAAATAATGGTTGTCGATCTTGTCGGTAGTCATGTGCGGGCACGCTCCCGGGTGGCGCTCTGGGTATCGACCAAGGGTCGAAGTTCGACGTCGATGGCTTCGCGGGCGCGGAAGATGCGCGAACGCACCGTGCCGATCGGGCAATCCATCTTCTGCGCGATTTCCTCGTAGCTCATGCCTTCGACCTCGCGCAGGGTGATCGCGGTTCGCAGTTCCTCCGGCAACGCATCCACCGCCTTCATCACCGTGCGCTCGAGTTCCTGGCGCATCAGCTCGCGTTCCGGCGTATCGGTGTCGCGCAGGCGGCTGCCGGTGTCGTATTGCTCGGCATCGCTGGCGTCGACGTCATCGGTCGGCGGACGGCGGTTGTGGGCAACGAGATGGTTCTTGGCTGTATTCACTGCGATCCGGTGCAACCACGTATAGAACTGCGCATCGCCGCGGAAATTCCCGATCGCGCGATAGGCGCGTATGAAAGTGTCCTGGGCGACGTCCTGGCATTCGCTCCAGTCATGGATGTAGCGTCCGATCAGGGCGATGATCCGGTGCTGGTACTTGCGCACCAGCAGATCGAATGCCGCACTGTCGCCACGCTGTACACGCCTGACCAGCTCGAGGTCCAACTCCTGGGGTGGAGTGCTTTCCTTATCTGATTGTGTATCCACATCGGCCATGCCGGGCCGCACTCCTGTCGGCTCGGCTGATGACCGAGCACTGTGACCGCCATCGCGGGAAAAAGTTCAGAAGCACGCCTGAACGGCTTCCATGTCAGGGATTTACCCTGGGACAACAAGCCCACGCCCATGCTACCGGTCATGTCCCTTTGAATCAGTGGGGATTTGACGTGGGTTAAACAACCTCGGGATGATAGTCGCCTTACCCATACGCGAACGGATGGTTTGATCATGGCAGCAAGCTTCGATGGGCTCCGATTCAGTCACTGGCAAACCGAGTCGCGCGAGGACGGCATCGTGGTCCTGAGCCTCGATCGTCAGGGCGCACCGGTCAATGCGCTGTCGCAGGATGTGCTGATCGAACTGGGCGACCTGATCGAACGCATCGCCATCGATCCGCCCAAGGGCGTGGTCATCCGTTCGGCCAAGCCGGCGGGCTTCATCGCCGGTGCCGACCTGAAGGAATTCCAGGAGTTCGACCGCAAGGGCGTGGTCAACGACGCGATCCGCCGCGGCCAGGCCGTGTTCCAGAAACTGGCCGAACTGCCCTGCCCCACGGTATCGGCGATCCACGGCCACTGTATGGGCGGCGGCACCGAGATTTCGCTGGCCTGTCGCTATCGGGTGGCATCGAACGATGGCTCCACCCGCATCGGTCTGCCGGAAGTGATGCTGGGCATCTTCCCGGGCTGGGGCGGCAGTGCGCGGCTGCCACGGCTGGTCGGCGCTCCCGCGGCGATGGACATGATGCTCACCGGGCGCACGCTGTCCGCGTCCGCGGCCCGCGGCATAGGCCTGGTGGACAAGGTGGTGGAACCGGCCCTGCTGCTGGATGCGGCGGTGACGATGGCGCAAAAGGGAACCGTGCGTCCGTTCAGGCAACGCTTCCTGGGCTGGATCAGCAATACCTGGATCGCGCGCCAGATCCTCGCACCGCAGATGGCCAAGCAGGTCGCGCGCAAGGCACGCAAGGAGCACTACCCCGCTCCTTATGCGCTCATCAACACCTGGCAGAAATCCGGTGGCGGCAATATCCAGGCACGCCTGGACGCCGAGCGCCGCGCCGTGGTCAAGCTGGCCGGCACCCCCACCGCACGCAACCTGATCCGGATCTTCTTCCTGCAGGAACGGCTCAAGGGCCAGGGCGGCAAGGATCACGGGATCAAGCACGTGCATGTGGTCGGCGCCGGCGTGATGGGCGGCGATATCGCGGCGTGGTCGGCTTACAAGGGCTTCGAGGTCACCCTGCAGGATCGCGAGCAGCGCTTCATCGATCCCGCCCTCGCCCGCGCGCAGGAACTGTTCGCGAAGAAAGTGAAGGACGAAAGCAAGCGCCCAGCCGTGGGGTGGCGGTGGTGCGTGGTTGGGGACATCAGGTTGCGGTCCCCGTGCAGGGTAGTGCGGCAGAGGTTCGGGTGGATCGTTCCGACCGTACCCGCAACGCTTTACTGCTGGCCGAGAGCG
>JBOHXX010000257.1:0-4914 GCA_050737675.1 Pseudoxanthomonas sp. | reverse complement strand
GGCTACAAATGCGAAAGCATCCGAGCAAGCTCGGACCTACAAAGATTCAAGGGCATCCGAGCAAGCTCGGACCTACAAGGCGATCACGAGGTGCGCGTCGCCAGTCTTTGCCCCAGCCTCACCGCCGTTTCCGCCCCCAACTCCGGTGACAGCTCCGCCACGCCCGGCAGCAGCACGATCACCGTGGAGCCGTAGTTGAATCGCGCCATCTCGGCGAAGCGTTCCAGGGTGATGCCCTTGCCACGCCAGTCCTTGCGCGTGATCGCATCGCCGTAGCGTGGGATTTCCACGCCGCTCCACACCGTTTCCACGCCGGATACCAGCAGCGCGCCGACCATCACCGAGGCCATCGGCCCGAAGCTGGTGTCGAAGTGGCAGACCAGGCGTTCATTGCGCGCGAACAGCCGCGGCACCGTCGCCACCGCCGCGGTGCCGACGCTGAACAGCCGGCCCGGCACGTGCACCGTTTCACGCAAGGTGCCGGTCCACGGCATGTGCACGCGGTGATAGTCCTTCGGCGACAGGTACACGGTGGCGAACAAGCCGTTGCGGAACGGCTCGGCGGCCTGCGCATCGCCCAGCAATTCGGCGGCGGTGAAGGAACGGCCCTTGGCCTGGAAGATGCGGCCATCTTCGATGCGGCCGCACTGGCTGATGCGGCCGTCGGCGGGCATCAGCAGCGCGCGTGGATCGGGATCGGCGATGCGCGCGCCCGGTTTCAAGGCGCGGGTGAAGAAGGCGTTGAAGGTCGGGTAGGCGGTCGGGTCCGGTTGCGCGGCCTCGCCCAGGTTGACGCCGAACTTGCGCGTGACCGTGTCGATCAGCCATTGCTTGGTGCGCGGCGACGACGAATACGCCAGCCGCCGTGCCAGCGAGGACATCAGCCGGTGCGGCAACAGGTAGGTCAGGCGGGTGACAACACTCATCGCATCGAGGCCTGGGTCAGGGCGGCCATGTCGTCGGCGATGGCCCTGGGCTGGAACGGTGGCTTGATGAAGCCGACCATGCGCCCCTGCGGGTCGAGTACGGCGATATTGGCCGAATGATCCATCGTGTAA
Organism: Pseudoxanthomonas sp.; assembly: GCA_050737675.1. Lineage (GTDB taxonomy): Bacteria > Pseudomonadota > Gammaproteobacteria > Xanthomonadales > Xanthomonadaceae > Pseudoxanthomonas_A. Next base: position 3,856 of record JBOHXX010000257.1, on the reverse strand, counting down.
TCGTCGGGGTTCTGGTCGAAATCCTTCCCCGGCATCTTCTGGAACACGAACATCATCGACCTGGCGAAATTTTCCAGGGTCGGCACGTCGGCGGTCGCGGCCAGCGTATCGGCGTGGAAGGCATGGGCGTATTCGCCGATGCGGGTGGGCGTGTCGCGTTCCGGATCGACAGACACGAACAGCACGCGCGGACGGATGCTGTCGGGCAGCGGCTTCCACTGGTTCTGGGCCTGGGCCAGTTCGGCCAGGGTGGTCGGGCACACGTCCGGGCAATAGGTGAAGCCCAGGAACACCAGCGTCCAGTGACCGTTCAATTCGCCCGAGGTGAGTTGGGTGCCGTCGGACTGGCGCAGCGAGAAGGCGGGCAGGGCACGCGGCTGCGGGAACATGGTGATGCTCTTCGTTTCCGGCCAGCGCGGGCTGGTCGTCGTGGCCCCGAAATACTTCTGCGCAGCCAGCAGGCCCAGGCCGGCGGCCAGGGCGATGACGAGGATGAAGCCGATCCTGCGGTTGAACATGTAGTGGTCCAGGCAATCAGTCGTGGCGAGCGCCCATGATACCGGCGCATCCGCTTCACGCCCCCTATAATCCAAGGCCGACCCTGCGAAAGCCTTGCCATGACTGCCGACCCGGCCGCCGAACTGCATACGATCATCGACCTGATCCGTTACGGCGCCAGCCGTTTCAATGCCTCCGACCTGACCTTCGGGCACAGCTACGACAACGCGCTGGACGAGGCCACGCACCTGGTCCTGCATACCCTGCACCTGCCTCCCGACCTGGGCCCGGCCTACGGCCAGGCGCGGGTGACCACGCCGGAAAAGGCCGAGATCCTGGCCCTGTTCCAGCGCCGCATCGAGGAGCGCGTGCCGGTCGCCTACCTGACCGGCGAAGCCTGGTTCGCGGGCCTCAACTTCAAGAGCGACAGCCGCGCGCTGGTACCGCGCTCGCCGATCGCCGAACTGATCGAAAACGGCTTCGAGCCATGGCTGGGTGGCCGCGAGGTGCGCCGCGCACTGGACCTGTGCACCGGTTCGGGCTGCATCGCCATCGCCATGGGCCACTACAACCCGGAGTGGCACGTGGACGGCGTGGACCTCAGCGACGACGCACTGGCCCTGGCCAACGAAAACAAGGCGCGCCTGCACGCCGACAACGTGCGCCTGTTCGAGTCCGACCTGTTCTCCGGCCTGTCGGGCGAGCACTACCAGCTGATCGTCACCAACCCGCCCTACGTGACCAATGCGGAAACCGACGCGCTGCCGAAGGAATATTCGTACGAGCCCGAGCTGGGCCTGCGCGCCGGCGACGACGGCCTGGACCTGGTGCTGAAGATCCTGCGCGACGCGCCGCTGCACCTGAGCCAGGACGGCCTGCTGATCTGCGAGGTCGGCGAATCCGAACACGCGCTGGTGAAGCTGCTGCCGGATGTGGAATTCGCCTGGATCGAGTTCAAGGTCGGGCAGATGGGCATCTTCGCGGTCGAATGCGCGGAGCTGATCGTGCACCACCCGCGGATTCGTGAATTGGCGAATGCAAGAGGCTGAGCAGGAATCTGTTTCTGCTCGTCATTCCCGCGTAGGCGGGAGTCGCTCTTGCTTTTGTTTCTAGGTAGGCCAACAGGTCGCCATGAAACAACCCGCCGTCTACATCCTCGCAACCGGGAAACGAGGGACGCTTTATATTGGCGTAACCAGCAATCTGGTCGCCCGCACCTGGCAGCATCGCGAGCATCTCGTCGAAGGCTTCACCAAGCGCTATGACGTGACGATGCTGGCCTGGTACGAATTGCATGGCACGATGGAGTCGGCAATCCTTCGCGAGAAGCAATTGAAAAAATGGAACCGCGAATGGAAGTTGCGGTTGGTGCAGGAATCGAATCCGGAGTGGCGGGATTTGTGGGGTGAGATTGTCGGGTAGGGTTTGGTTTTAAAGGCAAAAGCTAAGAGCGATTCCCGCCTTCGCGGGAATGACGAGAAGAAAAACAAGGGCAAGCAAGTGAACACTTTTGGCTATCTCTTCCGCGTCACCACCTTCGGCGAGTCGCACGGCCCAGCCATCGGCTGCGTGATCGATGGTTGCCCGCCGGGGCTGGAGATCGCGGTGGAGGAATTCCGCCACGACCTGGATCGCCGCGCCACCGGCAAGTCGCGGCACACTTCGGCGCGGCACGAGGCCGACGAAGTCGAGATCCTCAGCGGCGTGTACGAGGGCAGGACCACCGGCACGCCGATCGCCCTGCTGATCCGCAACACCGACGCGCGCAGCAAGGACTACGGCAGGATCGCCGACCAGTTCCGTCCCGGCCATGCCGACTACACCTATTGGCAGAAATACGGCATCCGCGATCCGCGCGGCGGCGGGCGTTCCTCGGCGCGCGAGACGACGATGCGCGTGGCCGCGGCGGTGATCGCCAAGAAATGGCTGGCGCTGCATCACGGCGTGCGCGTGCGCGGCTATCTGTCGCAGCTGGGCGAGATCACGCCGCAGGCGTTCGACTGGAGCGCGGTCGAGGACAATCCGTTCTTCTGGCCCTCGGCGGAACAGGTGCCGGTGCTGGAAAGCTACATGGACGCACTGCGCAAGTCCGGCGATTCGGTCGGCGCGCGGGTCAACGTGGTCGCCGATGGCGTACCGCCCGGCTGGGGAGAGCCGGTCTACGGCAAGCTCGACGGCGAACTGGCCGCGGCGCTGATGAGCATCAACGCGGTCAAGGGCGTGGAGATCGGCGATGGCTTCGCCGCGGTGGCGCAGAAAGGCACCGGGCATCGCGACGAGATTTCCCCGCAGGGTTTCCTTTCCAACCATGCCGGCGGCATCCTCGGCGGCATTTCCACCGGCCAGCAGGTCACCGCCTCCATCGTGTTGAAACCGACTTCCAGCCTGCGCCTGCCGGGCAATACGGTGGACATCGAAGGCAACGCGACCGAAGTCATTACCACCGGCCGCCACGATCCCTGCGTCGGCATCCGCGCCACCCCGATCGCCGAGGCGATGATGGCGCTGGTGCTGATCGACCAGGCCCTGCGCCACCGTGCCCAGTGCGGCGATGTCGGCCTGGTCGTTCCGCTGATTCCCGGCAGCGTGCCCGCAGACAGCGGCCATGGCTGAATCGCGTCCGTGCGTCTGGGTGTCGCAGCCCCTGTTCGACGATGTCATCGCCCGGCTGGGGGAATATTTCGAAGTCGTTTCGACGTCGCAAGTCTCCGAATACACCCCGGAACAGGTTTCGGCTGCACTAAGCGAAGCGGATGGCGCGCTGATCACGCTCAACGAACGCATCGGCAGCGAACAGATCGCAGGCGCGCAGCGGCTGCGGGCGATCGCCAATGTCGGCGTCGGCTACAACAACCTCGATGTCCCGGCACTGTCCGCGGCGGGAATCGTCGCCACCAATACGCCGGACGTGCTGACCGAGACCACCGCGGATTTCGGTTTCGCCCTGCTGATGGCCACCGCGCGCCGCATCACCGAGGCCGAGCGCTGGCTGCGCGAAGGGCACTGGCGGCAATGGTCGTTCCAGAACCTGCTCGGCGCCGACCTGCATGGCAGCACCCTGGGCATCCTGGGCATGGGCCGGATCGGGCAGGGCATCGCCCGGCGCGCATCGGGCTTCGACATGAAGGTGCTGTACCACAACCGTAGCCGATTGCCGGAAGCCGTCGAACGCGAGACGTGTGCTGCGTACGTGGGCTTCGATTCGTTGCTCGCCGAGGCTGATCACCTGCTGCTGGTGCTGCCCTATTCGAAGGAAAACCATCACCTGATCGACACGCGTGCACTGTTGCAGATGAAACCCACCGCAACGCTGGTGAACATCGCCCGCGGCGGCATCGTCGATGAGGACGCACTGGCC
>JBOHXX010000256.1:0-4978 GCA_050737675.1 Pseudoxanthomonas sp. | reverse complement strand
GCCGCTGTTCGTCGACTGCGTCGAAGGCGTCGAACTCGGGCGGTTTCTTCTTCTCCGCCTGGTAGTGCGACAGCAGGCGCGACATCGCGATCAGCAGCAACGGCGTCAACGCCATCGACACGCCGACCATCGCCACCAGGCGATCGCGGGTGGGATCGTCCAGCAGGCCGACCCGCACCGCTTCGCTGAACACCACGAAGGCGAACTCGCCGCCCAGCCAGAGCACGCCGGCCAGCATCAGCGCCGAACGCGCGTTGAGCTTGCCCGGGCGCAATCCGACCAGGAACAGGATGCCGAACTTCACCAGCAACAGCACCGCGACGCCGGTGGCGATGATCCGCGGCTCGGCGGCGACCCGATCCAGGTCGATGTCCATGCCCACGGCGATGAAGAACAGGCCCAGCAGCAGGCCCTTGAACGGTTCGATCTGCGATTCCAGTTCGTGGCGGAATTCGGAATCCGACAGGATCACGCCTGCGAGGAACGCGCCCAGGCCCGCGCTCAGGCCCGCTAGTTGCATGAACCAGGCCGTGCCCAGCACCACCAGCAACGCGCTGGCGGTGAACACTTCCGGCATGCGCGTGCGTGCCACCACGCGGAACACATGGCGCAGCAACAGGCGCCCGCCGAGCACCACGACGGCGATCGCGCCCACCGCCTGGAACACCATGGTCCAGCTGAGCGTTTCGTTCTTGGCCCCGGCCAGCAGCGGGATCGCGGCCAGCAGCGGGATCGCGGCCAGGTCCTGGAACAGCAGGATCGCGAAGCCGAGGCGGCCGTAGTCGGTGGTCAAGGCCTTGCGTTCGGACAGCAGCTGCAGGCTCACCGCGGTGGAGGACAGCGCCAGGCCGAGGCCGATGACCAGCGCGGTCTTCCAGTGCAGGTCGGCCAGCAGCGCCAGTGCGCCCAGTGCCAGTGCGGTCAGCAGCACCTGCAGGCCGCCTGCGCCGAACACCGGCTTGCGCATCACCCTGAGCCGCGATGGCGACAACTCCAGGCCGATCACGAACAGCATCATCACCACGCCGATCTCGGCGGCGTTGAGGATCCGGTCGGAATCCCGCACCAGGCCCATGCCGTAAGGCCCGAGTACCGCGCCGGTGACGAGATAGGCGAGCACCGCACCCAGCCCGAGTTTCTTGAACACGGGCACCGCCAGCACCGCGGCCAGCAGGAAGACCAAAGCAAGTTCCAGACCGCTGCCGTGCATGGGTGCACCTCCTGGATTTCATTATGCGGGGTTGACCGTCCACCGGCCCGCGCCGCGTGAATCCGGGTAATGATCGGCTCAGTGAGTGTCACGACATGCGCCGCATCTGCGCATGCGGGCAGCGCGCGCTTTGTTTCCAGTAATGGATCGGACCGGAGAGCCCGTCATCGGGCAAAGCTGCTGTCCCCGTTGCTTTCATGCCCCCTGGCGATAGACTGCGCGGAACCATTGACGGCAAGGAGCACCGATGAAGAAGGCCTTGATAGTCGCGCTGGTGATCGCGTTGTGCCCTTGCATCGCCAATGCGACCAAACCCAGCGAGATGCGCAAGCAGATCGAGTCGAGCATGCTGGTGAGGGGCGCCATCGAAACCAACGCGGACGGTAGTGTCGGCGAATTGACGATCGACAGCCCCGAGAAACTTCCGGCCGGGCTCGTGGACTTCGTGCAGAAGCAGGTTTCGGCATGGAAATTCGAACCGGTCCTGGTCGACGGAAAGCCCGTGCGTGCGCGCAGCCGGATGAGCGTGCGCGTGGTCGCCAGGATGATCGACAAGGACAGCTATTCGATCGGCATCCGCAATGCCAACTTCGATGGGGAGCCGCCCAAGGAAGGAGAAGCCCTGTCGTCGACCAAGCTGACGCCGCCGCGTTATCCGCAAAACGTGGCCAGGGCTGGCGCTTCCGGAACGGTCTATGTCGTGATCAAGGTCGGGAAAGACGGGCGGCTCATCGATGCCATGGTGGAACAGGTGAACCTGAAGACCATAGGCACCGGAGCGGAAATGAGTTCCTGGCGCAATGCCCTGGCGGATGCCGCATTGAAGGCGGCCAGGGATTGGACATACGCGCCGCCGGTGAAGGGCGAACTGGCGGACGACGAGTTCTGGTCGGCGCGGGTGCCGGTCGACTTCAAGATGGGCGACAGGATCCAGACTGGATATGGGAAGTGGGAGGTGTACATCCCAGGGCCGCGCCAGACCATTCCCTGGTCCAAGGAGGAACGGCCGGGATTCTCCCCGGATTCGCTCGCCGACGGCGGGGTCTACATGCTGGGGATGGATACCGGACCGAAACTGCTCACGCCGCTCGACGGAACCTGATCTTCGATGATTCGAGTCAACAGAAAAGCCCCGCGATGCGGGGCTTTTTTCTTTTGCGGGCAACCGGGCTCAGTATTTCAGAGGACCGAAGGACCCGCCGCTGGACCTGGCGCCCCTCGGATTGCCCCGGTTCTCCTTTGGGGGCATGATTCGCCCGTCGGCGGCTGACTTCCGTTGACCAAGGCAGCTGGAATCTGCCCTCTCTAACAAGGAGCAAGAGCATATGGATGCGACAGTCGAATCGGGCCTGACCGTCACCGGCAACCCGGACGGAACCACCGGGATCCCGCGCCGCTACGCCGGACAAGGCGGGCTACAGGATCATCCCAGCACTTACACCACGCTGCTGCCCGCCGACGATGAGTGGTCGCGCGACACGGTGCTGCGCGCGATCGTCGCCGATGCGCTGCAACGCAACGGCCTGGTCGTGGACGAAGACACCCTGGAGGCGACCATCGCCTCGTTCGGCGGTTCTGGCGGCGCACTGGCCGGCACAGCGCCGGCGTGGAAGCTGCATCCGGGCGAGACCCGCGCCGACGGCCGTGTGGCGCCGCCTTTCCACGGCTACGCGGTGGACATGCCGGCGGAACTGCAGGTCTCGCTGGCCGATTACGCCAGGCAGTGGTCCGCGCGGCGAGAGGGACAACCCGAGGCGCCGGTCGATGGCGCGCTGGTAGAACTCAAGGGACTCGCGCGCAAGCACGATCACCACGAAGTCGTCACCACGCTGGAAGCGATACAGGCGGCGATCGAGACCGGCACCGTCGCCCACCAGGGCGGCAAGCCGCTGGATGCGGTGGCGATGGCGGCGGTACTGGAATTCGCCACCCGCACCGGCCGCGAGCGGGAGGCAGCGAGGATCCTCGAGCGTTACGCTGCGATCAAGCACGTGGCCGACGAGGCCAGGAACCTGGGCGCGAACGCCGGGCGCGTGTTCAATGGCCGCGACCCGCTCACCGGCAAGGCACTGGATACCGACCAGCGCGTGGACGCGGCCTTCGGCCTGCTCGACGGCGGCTTCAAGCTGGCCGGCAGTGCAGGCAACGTTGCCTTGATGATGGGCGCGCGCAATGCCGGACTGGTCGGCGCACTGGTCGGTGTGGCCCCGGTCGGAATCGCGATCGTCGCGTTCGCCGCCGGCGCCTACCAGCTGATCAAGCACGCACGCGAGGCCCTGCTGGCGCCGCGCTGGGACGAGTTCCGCGAACGTTTCCCCTTCGCCGTGGGCATGGAGCCCAAGCACGCGATCAGTGGGGTGATGCGGCAGATCGCGGGCATGCCGACCGATGCAGCCAACGCGCTGTCCACCGCCACGCGCGTGCTCGAGGGCCTCGGACAGAATCCCGAGACGCGCGAACGATTCCTTGCCTTCCTGAAGCAGAAGGTCGATCCCGATTCGCTGATCGATGCGCTTGCGTCGGGCAGGGGACTGGACCGCCTCAAGCCGGAGCAGGCCATGCAACTGGCGCAGGCGGCGAAGGGCTTGTCGAAGGACTTCCTCGATCTGGAGCTCAAGGACGTCAAGCGCTATCTGCGCGATCACGACGGCGAACGCGAGCGCGGCGCTTACCTGGGTTCCACGGCAGTGAAGGAAGCAGCTAACCGCAACGACGGCCGCGTCGGCGGTGCGCTGGAAGAGGGGCTGCGCACGGCGACCATCCTGAGCAGTGGTGCGCATGCCCTGAACGGCCTGTACAAGGAATTGCTCGGCAAGGTCCAGGAAACCCCCGGCGCCAGCAAGCTCGACGCGCAACAGCAGAAGAACCTCGCCGCCGCGCTGGTGCCGCTGGCGCGCGAAGGCGGGATGAGCGGCGTCGACCACCTGTTCCTGAGCCGCGACGGCAGCAAGGTGTTCGCCGTCCAGGGCGATCCGAAATCGCCTGCCTCGCAGATGGTGTCCCTGGAGCTCGCTTCCGGTTCCCGGCAGAGCCTGGAAACCAGCAGCCAGCTCGCCGCACGGCACACGGCCGACGCCTCGTCGCCGGCGCAGGCCGCGCAGACTTCACCGGGCGGACGCGGGTTTTAACGAGCGCCACGTAGTCGCTTTACACGCAAAAAAGAAAACGCCCCGCGATGCGTGGGTTTTCTTTTCCGGTTGCCGATGGGAATCAACCGGGATCATTGAAAAGATTCATGGAAAACCTTTTCAATCAATCCGCACGACGTCCTGGTTTCAGCTGCTCACGAGCTGCAGCAGGTGCTTCCCGTATTTTCCGGTGAGGGTGGCGCTGACCATGAAGATCGCATAGGCGAACACCAGGCCGGCGACCGCGAACGCGGCCACTGCCGGCCATTTCAGCTTGCGCGGCAGGGCGATGCGCTTGTGCTTGTTGCGGATGAAGAATTCGGCGACCAGCAGGTTGGGGACGAAGAACAAGTACAGGAGCGCGTAGTCGAACACTCCGGGAGTCGGGCTTTCGCTGATGCCGATGCCTCCTGTCAGGTCGTTCCATGCGCGGAATTCGAGATCGAACACCCATGAACCGAGCACCATCGCGAACAGGCGAATGGCCCACGCCCGGTGCAGGTCGAAGCGTTTCGCGCGCGCGTGGACATAGGCCATGACCGCACTCAGCATCAGCACCGCACCCCAGATGCCGAAGGCGATGGACGCCGCCCGGAGGTAGGCGCCGTGGGTCAGGATGAACGACATGCCGCCGATACCC
>JBOHXX010000255.1:0-4980 GCA_050737675.1 Pseudoxanthomonas sp. | reverse complement strand
GACAGGGAAATCCTGGATCGAATTGATCTTGTGGTCTATGTAGTGCTTCTTGCCCTTCACGTCGCGGGTGAAGCCGCGCACGCGGTAATCGGCGACCACGATGTCGGACTCGAAGCTCTCGATCAGGTAGTTCAGCGCCTTCAGCGGCGAGATCACCCCGCAGGTGGCCACGTCGATGTCGGCGCGGAAGGTGGCGATGCCGTGCTGCGGATGCGTTTCCGGATAGGTGTGGACGGTGATGTGGCTCTTGTCCATGTGCGCGACCACGGCGTCGGAAATGATCTCCTTGCCGGCCAGCTTCTTGTCGATCACCGGTTCCTCGGAGATCAGGATCGTCACCGACGCACCCTGCGGGTCGTAGTCCTGGCGGGCCACGTTGAGGATGTTGGCACCGATGATCTCGGCCACGTCGGTCAGGATCTGGGTCAGCCGGTCGGCGTTGTATTCCTCGTCGATGTACGCGATGTAGCGCTGGCGCTCTTCTTCGGAAACCGCGTAGCAGACGTCATAGATGTTGAAACTCAGCGCCTTGGTGAGGTTGTTGAAACCCTGGAGCCTGAGACGCGGAAGCGGTTTGACCACGGCGGTGATCCCTCTGGGGGAAGCAGCAAGGGGCGCGATTATGCGACAAATGGGGTGACAGCGAAATGTCCGCCTGGCCGGTGTTTGCCGTTGCGCACGTATTCAGACTAAGCTTAATGAATCCTCTCGCTTGAAATCCCCCGATGAGCCTAGGTACCCCGATTTCCAATCCTGCCCGCATCGCGTCCAGTCCGCTTACACCGGATGCGGCCACGATCGAACGCTTCCTGGCGCACTGCCATCGCCGCCGCTATCCGGCACGGGCCGACGTGTTCCGCCCGGGCGACCCGGCGGGCACCCTGTATTACGTGGTCAGCGGCTCGGTCAGCATCATCACCGAGGAAGAGGACGACCGCGAATTGGTGCTGGGCTACTTCGGCACCGGTGAGTTCGTCGGCGAGATGGGCCTCTTCATCGAATCCGATCGCCGCGAAGTGATCCTGCGCACCCGCACCCAGTGCGAACTGGCCGAGATCGGCTACGAGCGCCTGCACCAGTTGTTCGCCGGCACCCTGGTCGCCGATGCGCCACGCCTGCTCTATTCGATCGGCTCGCAACTGTCACGGCGCCTGCTGGACACCAGCCGCAAGGCCAGCCGCCTGGCCTTCCTCGACGTGACCGACCGCATCGTCCGCACCCTCCACGACCTGGCCCGCGAACCCGAAGCCATGAGCCATCCGCAAGGCACCCAGTTGCGCGTCTCGCGCCAGGAATTGGCCCGCCTGGTCGGCTGCTCGCGCGAAATGGCCGGGCGCGTCCTGAAGAAACAGCAGGCCGATGGCGTGCTGCATGCCCGTGGCAAGACCGTGGTCCTCTACGGCACCCGCTGACCGCACCGGTTTGGGGATCGGAAAAGGCGGGCTTCGGCCCGCTTTTTCCTTGTGCGACCGATAACGCTTGCTCCTACAGGGCGCCACTCGCCTGCATCCGGGTACTCGGGTATCTTCGGCCCGCCCCCCTTGATCGAGGTTTTCGCATGCAATGTCCCAAGTGCGCCGGCACGATGGAACGCGTCACCCATCTGGCCTGGCATGCCCATCGCTGCACCGAGTGCAGGGGCCTGTGGTTCGACATGGGCGAATACGAGCACCTGAAGGACTACGCCGAGGAGATCGACATCGGCGACGCCCGCCGTGGCGAAGCCACCAACGAGATCGACCATATCGCCTGCCCGGCCTGCACCGGCCATCGGCCGCTGATCCGCATGGTAGATCCGCAACAGCCGCACATCTGGTTCGAGAGCTGCAAGAACTGCTACGGGCGCTTCTACGACGCCGGCGAGTTCCGCGACTTCGCCGAACACGATTTCCACGACCTCATCCTGGACTGGAAGGCCAAGCCGCGGGATTGAACGCAGGATGGGCCTTGGCCCACCATCGCCATCCCGCAGGACTCCGACGCCACCCGACGGAGCGGTGGGCCAAGGCCCACCCTACCCCACGGGATCGCCTGCGCGATCCTTGCATCCCCAATTGAGGATCGGCGTGCCTGGCGGCAGTACGCTGCGGAACATCTGCACGCGCTTGGGTTTCGGATTCACCACCACCGGCGCGCGCGCAGCCTGCAGCAGCGGCAGGTCGGCACTGCTGTCGGTATAGGCCACGGCGATCTCGCCATAGCCGCGTTCCTGCAGCATCCGCACTTTTTCCTGGTTGTGGCAATGCCGCGTGGCCACCACCGCACCGAAACGCGGCCCCACCGCGGTACCGATCACCGGCACGTCATGGTGGGCGACGAAAGCCAGGATCGCGCGCGCCAGTTCCGGCGGGGCGCCGGTGGCGATGACCACCCGGTTGCCGGCAACGCGATGGCCGCGCAGGACTTCCAGCGCCACCGGCAACAGGCGTTGGCGGATTTCATCCTTGTGCATGCCCACGTAAAGATCTAGCAACGCATCGAAACTGCGGCGCCCATGCAGGCCGAAGGTGCCTATCCATACATAACCGGAGATGCCGCGGCGGCGCGTCGGCAACCAGGCCACCATCGGGCCGAGCACCGCCGAAGCGGCGATGGCCACGACGGCGCGCAACGGATTGCGCTGCAACAGCCAACGCAGCACGTGGCTGAAGGAATCGCCGTCATAAAGCGTATGGTCGAAATCGAAAACCACGACCGGCGCATCTGGTCGTGGCGTGGGATAGGCTTCACTCATACGGAAAGAATAACTGACGCAACGCCTCGCCTGGCTCGTCGGCGCGCATGAAGGTCTCGCCGACCAGGAACGCATTGACCCCGGCGGCGCGCATCGTGGCGACGTCGTCCGCGACAACGATGCCGCTTTCGGTGACCAGCAAGCGGTCTTTCGGCACCGCATCCTTCATCGCCAGCGTGTTCTCCAACGACACTTCGAACGTACGCAGGTCGCGGTTGTTGATGCCGATCAGCGGCACCGGCACCTGCAGCGCCCGCTCCAGTTCGTCGATGTCGTGCACTTCCACCAGCACGTCCATGTCCAGCTGCATCGCCAGGCCGGACAATTCGACCAACTGGTTGTCATCGAGTGCGGCCACGATCAGCAGTACGCAGTCGGCGCAGAGCACGCGCGCTTCATACACCTGGTAGGGATCGATGATGAAGTCCTTGCGCAGCACCGGCAGCGTGCAGGCCTCGCGCGCCTGCTGCAGGTAGACATCTGCGCCCTGGAAGAAATCCACGTCGGTCAGCACCGACAGGCAGGCCGCGCCGCCGAACTCGTAACTCATGGCGATCTCGGCGGGACGGAAGTCGGGCCGGATCACGCCTTTGGACGGGCTGGCCTTCTTGATCTCGGCGATCACCGCCGCGTCGCCGGTGGCGATGCGCTCGTGCAGCGCATCGGCGAAGCCGCGTACCGGCGAGGCGTCGCCCGCGCGCGCGATGAGTTCAGCGAGCGGCGTACGCGCGCTGCGTTCGGCGATCTCTTCGGCCTTGCGGGCGAGGATGGTGTTGAGGATGTCGCTCATGGATTAGTAGTGAGTGAAGAGGAGTGAGGAACGAGTGACTGGCAAAAAAAGTGGGGTTTCATGCTCACTCCTCACTCCTCTTCGCTCGTTCATCGCGATCCCAGCCATACGCCCGCTCGACTTTCGCGATGCGCAATTCGAAGTGGTCGTACCAGTCGCTACGGCCGCGCTCCCGCGCGGCGGTGTGCTCGGAATGGCGGCGCCAGGCGAGGATGGATTCCTCGCTCTCCCAATAAGCCACGGTGATGCCGAAGCCGTCGGCGCCACGCGTGGATTCCACGCCGAGGAACCCCGGCTGCTCACGCGCCAGTTCGACCATGCGTTGCGCGGTGCTTCCGTAGCCTTCCTCGTCCCGCGCATTGCGCTGCGAGGAGAAGATGACCGCGTAGTACGGCGGCTTGGGAAGTTGGGCGAATCCGTCATTCATAGGCATCTCTCCCGGCCATCATTGTCCAAGCCTCTTCGTCACCGCCACGAATTCCTCCAGCCTGGCCAGCGCCGCACCGGTGGTGATGACTTCGCGCGACAGCGCGATGCCCGCCTCGATGGAATCGGCGACGCCGGCCACGTACAACGCCGCACCCGCATTCAGCACCACGATCTCGCGCGCCGGGCCGGGACGGTTGTCGAGGACGCCGAGCAGCATCGCCTTCGACTCGGCCGCATCGGCCACGCGCAGGTTGCGGCTGGCGGACATGGCGATGCCGAAATCCTCCGGATGCAGCTCGTATTCGGTGACCACGCCATTGCGCAGTTCGCCGACCAGGGTGGCGGCGCCGAGCGAGAGTTCATCCATGCCGTCGCGGCCCCACACCACCAGCGCGCGTTCGGCGCCGAGTTCGTGCAGCACGCGGGCCTGGATGCCGACCAGGTCGGGGTGGAACACGCCCATCAGGATGTTGGGTGCACTGGCGGGGTTGGTCAGCGGACCGAGGATGTTGAAGATCGTGCGCACCCCCATCTCGCGGCGTACCGGCGCCACCACTTTCATCGCCGGATGGTGCACGGGCGCGAACATGAAGCCAATGCCGGTCTCGGCGATGGATTGCGCTACCTGCTCCGGCTGCAATTCGATGCTCGCGCCCAGCGCTTCCAGCACGTCGGCGCTACCGGATTTCGACGAGACGCTGCGATTGCCGTGCTTGGCGACACGTGCACCCGCCGCGGCAGCGACGAACATCGAGGCGGTGGAGATATTGAAGGTATGCGATCCATCGCCGCCGGTGCCGACAATATCGACCAGGTGGGTCTTGTCGGGCACGTCCACCGTGCGCGAGAACTCGCGCATCACCGTGGCCGCGCCGGCGATCTCGCCGATTGTTTCCTTCTTCACCCGCAGGCCGGTGAGGATGGCGGCGCTCATCATCGGCGAGACTTCGCCGCGCATGATCAACCGCATCAGATCGACCATTTCGTCATGGAAGATCTCGCGGTGCTCGATGGTGCGTTGCAGGGC
>JBOHXX010000254.1:0-4992 GCA_050737675.1 Pseudoxanthomonas sp. | reverse complement strand
GATCTTCAGCAGGCCGGGCAGGGTGAAGGAACCAGCGCCCTTCTTGCTGACGGAACCATGCACGGCGCCTTCCAGCGCGGCCAGCACGGCACGGACGTCTTTCGCGGCCACGGCGGTGGCTTCGGCGATGTGGGCGACCAGGCCGGACTTGCTCAGTGCTTCCTTGATGGGCTTCGGTGCTGCCGGTTTGGCGGCGGCGGCTTTCTTCGGGGCGGCCTTCTTGGGCGCGGCTTTCTTCTTGCTCGTTGCCATAAATGTCCTGTTTTACAGTCAATGGTGGGAAATCGGGCCGACCACGTCGGCATGCGCAATGTAGGGCAATTACCCGGCTACGCCAATACCAAATGCAGGGGAAAAGCGGTTTTCCATGTATTTTTTTTCGATCAGCTGATAACCGGCCGGATCGAACAGCGGGTTTCGCATCCGCAGATGCCGGGTGTGCGGATGCAGCATGCTGTAGTCAGTCTTCTTCATGTCTGGGCTTGTATGCCTCCGCCAGCCGCTGCTGCACGTTGCCCGGCACCGGCTCGTAATGGCTGAAATCAAGCCGATAACGTCCCTTTCCCGCAGTCACCGATTTCAATTCCGCCGCATAGCCTTCCAGTTCCGACAGCGGCACCTGAGCCTTCACAACGACTTCGCCACGCGCCGCGTCGGTGCCGCTGATGCGCGCGCGCTTGGACGACAGGCCGCCGGTGATGTCGCCCACCTGCGCCTCCGGAGCGCTGACCTCGAGGTCCACGATGGGCTCGAGTACCTGCGGCCGCGCCTTGCCGATGGCATCCAGGAAGGCTTTCTTGCCGGCGGAAACGAAGGCGATTTCCTTGCTGTCCACTGCGTGGTGCTTGCCGTCGTACACGGTCACGCGCAGGTCCTGGATCGGATATCCGGCCAGCGCGCCGCCGTGCAGGACCTGGCGTACGCCTTTTTCCACCGCCGGCAGGAACTGGCCGGGAATGGTGCCGCCCTTGACCGCATCCACGAACTCGAAGCCGCCGCCGCGCGGCAACGGTTCGATGCGCAGGAACACCTCACCGAACTGGCCCGCGCCGCCGGTCTGCTTCTTGTGCCGGTGGTGGCCTTCGGCCGGTGCACCGATGGTTTCGCGATAGGCGATGCGCGGCGGACGCGAGCTGACTTCGACGCCATGCCGGTCCTTCAGCCGGTCCAGGTTGATGCGCAGGTGCAGGTCGGACAGGCCACGGATCACGGTTTCGTTGGTCTCGGCCTCGTGCTCCACATGGAAGCAGGGGTCTTCCTCGGCCAGGCGATGCAGTGCGGTCGCCAGCTTCTGCTCCTGGCCTTTGCGCGCGGCGTCGATGGCCAGGCCGAACATCGGCTTGGGGAACGCGAGCGGGGCGAGGTGGATCTGGTCCTGGTCATGGCTGTCGTGCAGGACCGCATCGAAATGCAGCTCGTCGATCTTGGCCACCGCGGCGATGTCGCCGGGGATCGCCTGCGCGATCTCGACATGGTCCTTGCCCTTGAGCTTGAACAGGTGCGCGACCTTGAACGGTTTCTTGCCGTCGTCGACGAACAGCTGCGTGTCCTTCCTCACCGTGCCCTGGTAGACGCGGAAGATGCCGAGCTTTCCGACGAAGGGGTCGTTGATGATCTTGAATACGTCGGCGATGACGTGCGCCTCCGGATCGGGCCGGGCCTCGATCGGCACGGCCTCGTCGCCGCTGCCTTTGACGAAGGGCGGCGGATTGGCTTCGCCCGGGTGCGGGAACAGGCGTTCGGCGACCTCCAGCAGTTCGCGCACGCCGGCGCCGCTGCGCGCCGAGACGAAGCACACCGGTACCAGGTGGCCTTCGCGCAGGCATTGCTCGAAGGCGTCATGCAGTTCCTGCCCTTGCAGGCCGGATTCGCCGAGATCCAGGTAATGGTCCATCACGGTCTCGTTGATCTCGACCACCTGGTCGATGATCTTCTGGTGCCAGCTGGCGATCGGGCCGAGGTCGCTATGGCCCGTGGCGTGCCAGAAGCAGTCTGCAACGCGCTTGCCGCCTTCGGCCGGCAGGTTGATCGGCAGCACTTCCGTGCCGAAGGTTTGGCGCAGGCTGTCGAGCAGCGCACCGAGCTTGGCGCCCGGGTGATCGATCTTGTTGACGACGATCACCCGGCACAGGTTGCGCGCCTTGGCGTGCTCCATCATCCGGCGGGTGCCATGGCTGATGCCGGTATCGGCATCGACCACGATCGCCAGGGTTTCCACTGCAGCCAGTGCGGACAGGGTGGGGCCGCGGAAATCCGGGTAGCCGGGCGTGTCGATCAAGTTGATGTGGATGGGCGCCTGCCCGGGTGGGGCGTGGTCGATGCTTGCGATGGCGGCGTCGATGGAATGGCCGCGATCCTTTTCGATCGGGTCGAAATCGGAAATGGTGGTGCCACGTTCAATGCTGCCTGCCGTCTGCAGGGCGCCGCCGGCATGCAGCAGGGCTTCGAACAAGGTTGTTTTGCCGGCGCCGGGATGACCCGCAAGGGCCACGTTGCGGATCTGTTCTGTCGAATAAGGCATGAGGCCGTTCCTCCCAGGTGATGGAGTAGAGGGCCGTCATGGCTGTCCGGGCCGTGCATCCCAGACCGGTGGCGAGCGTGATGCCCGGCGGGCGGTCATGGCGGGCGGCCAGCATTGCGGCCGCCCGTGCAACGGTCAAGCCGCACTGCGGTAGGGGCCGTGAACGACGCCGGGTGTAAGCTGCGTTCCCCCACCACCCCGAGGAAAATGACATGGCCCTGAAACGATTCGCCGATGCGGTATGGAATGGCGACCTGCAGTCCGGCAAGGGCAATATCAGCACGCCGCAGAGCGGTTTGTTCGCGGCGCAGAATTTCTCCTTCAAGACCCGCTTCGGCGACGAGAAAGGCACCAATCCCGAGGAGTTGCTGGCGGCCGCGCATGCGGGCTGCTTCAGCATGGCGCTGTCAGCGGTGCTGGGCAAGGAAGGCTTCACCCCGGACAGCATCCAGACCCGTGCCGAAGTGTCGATGGAGCCGGGCATGGATCCGGGACCGACCGTGACCGGGGTGAAACTGGTGGTCTCGGCCAAGGTCCCGGGCATCGATGCGGCGAAATTCGAAGGCATCGCGCAGGCGGCCAAGGCGGGTTGCGTGATCTCGCGCGCGCTCGCCGTGCCGGTGACCCTGGAAGCGACACTGCTCGGGTAATCCGGATTGCGTGCCTGCAACGCGCTGCTGGTCCACGGCGCCGGCGGCGGTGCCTGGGAATGGAACCTGTGGCGTGGCGTGCTCGAAGCGCATGCCATTGCCGTGCATGCGCTGGAACTGCAGCCGGCAGCGGCGGGGCTTGCTGCGACCACGCTGCAGGATTATCGGATCCAGGTGCACGAAGCGTTGCAGGTGTTGCCGCGTCCGCGGGTGCTGGTCGGCGTCAGCCTTGGTGGGTTGCTCGCGGCGATGTGCACCGATCAGGCCGATGCGTTGGTGCTGGTCAACCCCTTGCCGCCTGCGCCCTGGCACCGGCAACTCCCCCGACGCGATTGGGGCGACGCCGTGGTGCCCTGGCAGCGCAATGCGCGCCTGGCTTCCACGCGCGCTGCCTTGTGTGATGCGGATGAGGCAGGGGCGGTTTTCGCTTTCCGCCATTGGCGCGATGAGTCCGGGAGGGTGCTGCGCGAGGCGCATGCCGGCATCGAAGTGGGAAAGCCAGCCTGTCCCGCGCTGTTGATTGCATCCGCGCAGGATCGGGACGTGCCGCCGGAAATAATTCGTGTAATGGCCGGGCAATGGCAGGTCGATCGGCTGGAAACGCTTGCACCCAGCCATGTCGGGCCTTTGCTGGGACGCGAGGCACCGCATATCGCCCGGCAAGCTGTCGCATGGCTAAACCGGCTTCCGGTCGCGAGCTGAGTTCAGACTTGTTTAACCCGTGTGAATCGAGGATGCGTCTGCGCCACTCCGGCGCTGGGAGCCACCTCGATGAAACGCCTTTCCGCCAGCCTGCTCGTCGCAGGCCTCGCCTTCGCCGGTACCGCCGCGGCGCAATCCTCCGGCTACTACTCCGGGCAGCAGGACGGTAATTACGGTTCCAGCCAGGGTGCTACCTACGATTACGCGCGCGTGTTGCGTGTCGATCCGGTGATCGGATCGGACTATGGCAATGGCAATCACTCGACACGCAATTCGCAGCAGTGCTACTACCGCCAGGCCGATGACGTATACACCGGCACCGACGGCTCCTACGACCGCAATGACTCCTATGACCGCAATGATCGGTATCGCGATGACCGCTACCAGGATCGCGATGGTTACTACGGCGGCAATGACGGTTACCGCGACAACCGCGGCAATGAAGCCAATCGCACCGTGGCCACGGTCATCGGCGGCATCGCGGGTGCGGTGCTCGGCAGCAAGATTGGCAATGGCAGCGGGCAGTACGTCGGCACTGCGGTCGGCTCGATGGTCGGCGGCATGGCCGGTCGTTCCATCTACGACAGTTCGCAGCGCAACCGGCAGCTGGAAAGGCGCGGTACGGTACGCGTCTGCGATCCGGTTCCGGTGACCAGCCGCGATGGCTATTACAACAACAATGACGAACAGCTTTCCGGTTACGACGTGACCTACGAATACGCCAACCGCACCTATCACACGCGTACCAATTACCACCCCGGTGATCGGATCCGGGTACGGGTGGACGTACAGGCGGAATAACGGACAAGGTGTCGGGGAGTGAAGCAGGGGCCGGATGACGGCCCCTGTTTTGTTTGTGCGACACCGGCATGCCATGACGTAGTCGGCACCCTGCTTGTCTGTGCAGTTGGTGAGGGGCATAGTCGCGTACCGCTTTCTTCAATGGATATCGTGCATGCGCCATCTTGTCTTGGTCGCAGGGCTCTGTTTCAGCGCCACCGCGCTGGCGGCGCAGGTGCAGGTGCTAACCGCGGCGCGGATCCACACTTCCGACCCGCGGCAGCCCGTGGCCGAGGCGCTGGCGTGGGATGAAGGCGGGCGCGTGCTGGCGGTGGGAAG
>JBOHXX010000253.1:0-5017 GCA_050737675.1 Pseudoxanthomonas sp. | reverse complement strand
GAGCCCAGCACGTCGCGGAATTCCATGTATTCGGAAGGAGTCAGCGTTTCCAGCACCGACCACTGCGCGGTCAGCTGGTCGAACACCCGCTTGCAGCGCGCCACGGCCTTGCCGAACTGCCACACGCGGTCGTTGCGCAGATGGTCGATAGCCGCGCCCAGTTCGTGGATCAGCAGTTTCAGCCACAGCTCACTGGTCTGGTGCTGGATGATGAAAAGCATTTCGTCGTGGTGCGGCGGGTTCGACAGTGGCTGCTGCGCGGCCAGCAACAGGTCCAGGCGCAGGTAGCCCGCATAGGTCATGCGCCCGGCCAGATCGGTGTGGATGCCGTCTTCCAACGGGCGCTGGTTGGCCTGGATGCTGTCCTGGATGCTCATGCGGAACCTGAAAGACACGGGTGCGGCATGGTAACGGGTCGCGTCACCGGAGTGTCATGCGCGACCAGCAGGATTGCGGCACAATCGGCCGGCGCAGGCGGGATGGCGCTGCGCCCACATCACAGGGGAAGTTCATGAAGAACGGGCTCATGCGCCATCTGGCGCTGGCGGTAATGTTGTCGGGATGCGCGGTCACGGCGCAGGCACAAGTGGTGATCAGCCAGGTCTACGGCGGAGGTGGCAACAGCGGGGCCACCCTGCGCAGCGATTTCATCGAACTACGCAACAACGGCGCCACGGCGGTCGACCTGGCCGGCTGGAGCGTGCAATACACTTCTTCAGCCGGCACCGCCTGGACCAACCGCACCGTGCTGACGGGCTCCATTGCGGCCGGCGGTTATTACCTGATCAAGCAGGCCGATGGCGCAGGCGGCACGGCCGACCTGCCCACGCCCGACGCCACCGGCATGATCGCCATGGCCGCCGGCGCCGGCAAGGTGGCGCTGGTCAGCAACAGCACGGCACTGGCAGGCGCCTGCCCGCTCGGCGGGGCGGTGGTCGATTTCGTGGGTTACGGCAGTGCCGCCAACTGCTCTGAAACCGCGCCAACCGCCACCCTGAGCAACACCACCGCGGCACTGCGCAATGGCGACGGATCGGTGGACAGCGGCAACAACAATGGCGATTTCAGCATCGGCGCGCCCAACCCGCGCAACACCAGTGCCGAACCCCCGCAACCGCCGGAACCACCGTTGGCGGTGAGCATCGCCCAGATCCAGGGCATCGGTCTTCGCTCGAGCTACGACACCAAGCGCGTGGTGACCGAGGGCATCGTCACCGCGCGCAGGTTCAACAACGGCTTCTTCCTGCAAAGCGCCAACGACGACGGCGACCCGGCCACGTCCGACGCCATCTTCGTGTTCACCAGCAGCGCGCCGCCTGCCAGCGCCACAGTGGGCAATCGCGTCCGAGTTACCGCCAAGGTCGAGGAGTTCACCCCGGCGAGCAACCTCAATCAGCTCAGCATCACCGAACTGGTGACGCCGACGATCGAACTGCTGGAAACCGGCGTCGCATTGCCGGCGGCGATCGAATTGACCAGCGCCGACCTCGCCAACACCGCGACGCCGACGACGCTGGAGCGCCTGGAAGCCATGCGCGTGAGCGTGGCGCAGGCTGTGGTGGTGGCGCCGTCGGAAGGCAGCATCGACGAGAACGATGCCACGTCTTCCAGCGATGGCGTGTTCTACGTCACCCTGCCCGGGATCGCTCGCCCGTTCCGCGAGCCCGGCATCGGCGTACTCGACGCCATCGCCATCCCCGCCGGCAAGGATCCGCCGCGCTTCGACACCAACCCCGAGCGCCTCATGGTGCGCAGCCGCGGCCAGGTCGGTGCGACCGCGCTCGCAGTCGATCGCGATGCCCTGGTCGCCGGCCTGCTTGGCGTGCTGGACTACAACAGCGGTACCTGGGCGCTGCTGCCCGACTCGGCCACCCCGCCCACGGCAAGCGGCGGCAAGCAGCCGCAGGCGGTCGCGGATGCCGGTTACGAAGATGTGGTCATCGGCGGCTTCAACCTGCTGCGCTTCTTCGACGAGGTCAACGACAACGATGGTGCCGTCACGCTGACTCCGGCGGCGCTGGACAAGCGCCTGACCAAGACGGCGGCGGCGATCTGCGATTACGTCAAGGCGCCGGACATCCTCGGCGTGGTCGAGGTCGAACACCTGCGCGTGTTGAGCCTGCTCGCCGAGCGCATCAACACGACCTGTGCACGCGCGCCGAAATACGTGCCCTATCTTGTCGAAGGCAACGACGTTGGCAGCATCGATGTCGGCTTCCTCGTCTCGACACGCGAAGTCGCAGCCGGCGTGCCGCGCGTGCAGGCGCTGCAAGTACTGCAATATGGCAAGGACACACCCCTTGCCAATCCCGATGGCAGCACCAGCCTGCTCAACGACCGCCCGCCGCTGCTGCTGCGCGCGGTCGTGCACCAGGACAACGGTGCGGCATATCCGGTCACCGTCATCGCCAACCACCTGCGTTCCCTGGGCGACATCGATTCCACCGCGCCCGGCAGCAGCGGTTGGGCGACGGGGGGCGAGCGCGTGCGCGCCAAGCGCGGCGCACAGGCCGCCTATCTCGCCGGCCTGGTCGAACAGCTGCAACAGGCCAATCCCGGCGAACGCATCGTGTTGCTCGGCGATTTCAACGCCTTCGAGTTCAACGACGGCTATGTCGACGTGCTCGGCGTGGTCAAGGGCGAGGAAGCGGCCGAGGACCAGGTACTGGCCCATGTCGACAGCCCGATCACCACCCCGCTGATCGACGGGTCGCAATTGATACCCGACCCGGCCGAGCGTTATTCCTATTCGTTCGCCGGCAATGCGCAGACCCTGGATCACGTGCTGATCAACGAAGCGCTGTTCCTCGACGCCAGTCTGGTGCGGGTTGACCACGCGCGCATCAATGCCGATTTCGGCACTGCGGATTTCGGCGATGCCAGCAAGCCGACGCGCACTTCCGACCACGACCCGGTGCGCCTGCGCATCACCGTGCCCGCGTTCCGCACCTCCGACCTGGCAGCCGCCGTATCGGCAACGCCAGGCAGCGTGCATGTCGGCGACCTGGTCAGCTTCAATGCCAGCATCGCCAACACCGGGCCCAGCACGGCGGCGTCGACTGCGATCGCCATGGTCTTCGATGCGAAGATATCGCCGGTGGTGTCGGCACCCGCAGGCTGGAACTGCGCCGCACTGGTGCAGGACGCGACTACGACCACGATCACCTGCACTACGCCCAGCCTGGCGGACGGTGCCAGCGCCGACTTCGGCCTGAGCGTGATCGCGCCCGATTCGGCAGGCGGCGCCCGCCTGAAGCTGGCGGTGGCCGTCGCCTCGCAGGTCGCCGACCCGGCCAATGCCGACAACCAGGCCGAGGTAGCGGTAACCGTGGTCGCCAATGCCGACCTGTCGGTACAGCTCGGCGGCCCTGCCAAGAAGCTGCATTACGACCGCATCGAGCGGTTCCCGCTGACCCTGCGCAACACCGGTCCGGACGGTGCATACCTGCCGCGGGTGCAATTGCGTGGCGATGCACCGGCGGCGAACGTCGCCATCGCCACGCCTGCCGGCTGGCAATGCACGGTGTCCGACGATGCGGGCGGCTTCGTCGCCGAATGCGCCTCTGCAAATGTTTTTGCGGCTGGCTCCAGCCAGCGCTTCGATTTCGCCCTCCGCATCCCGGCACGCCCCAACAGCACGCAAAGCTTGAACCTGGAAGCTGCCGTATCCGCCGCAACACCGGATCCGAATGCGGTCAACGACAGCGCGCGCTACAGCAACCGGATCGTCGGCGTGCCGTAAACGCTTCCGGAAAACGCAGGCCCTTGCCTAAAGACGCGGCTTCGGCCGCGTCTTTTTTGGACCATTGTCTGGCGTATTGCTGCGCTGCAAGGCGGCTTTGCCGCCCCGGTTCCTTAACATGGCGCGACTTATCATTGGTTTCACATGTAACAGGACCCCGATACGCGATGACCCTCGCCGCGCAATTCCAGATCGAATACCTCCAATACCTGGGCCCGGACGGAAAGCTCGTCCGCGACGACCTGCCCGAGGCCGCACGTGATACCGCTCGATTGCTCGAGCTTTTCAAGCAGATGCTGTTCGTGCGCACCTTCGACACCAAGTCGGTGGCCCTGCAACGCACCGGCAAGCTGGGCACGTATGCCTCCTGCCTGGGCCACGAGGCTACCCACGTCGGGATCGGCGCCTCGACCCGCCCGGAAGACACCTTTGCCCCCAGCTACCGCGAGTACGGCGCGCAGTTCATGCGCGGCGTGCGCCCGCGCGAAGTGCTGCTGTATTGGGGCGGCGACGAACGCGGCAACGATTTCGCCAATGCGCGCCACGACTTTTCCTGGTGTGTGCCGATTTCCACCCAGTGCCTGCACGCGGCCGGCGCGGCGCTGGCATTCAAACTGCGCGGCGAAGCGCGGATCGCAGTCAGCACCTGCGGCGACGGCGGATCGTCGAAGACCGATTTCTATGCAGCGCTCAATTCCGGCGGCGCCTATTCCTTGCCGCTGGTGCTGTGCGTGATCAACAACGGCTGGGCGATCTCGGTACCGCGTTCGGCCCAGACCGGCGCGCAGACGCTGGCCCAGAAAGGCATCGCCGGCGGTAATTTCTGCCTGCAGGTGGATGGCAACGACCTGATCGCGGTGCTCGAAGCCATGCGCATCGCCACCGAGCGGGCGCGCAGCGGCCAGGGCACCAGCGTGCTGGAATTCGTTACCTACCGCCTCGGCGACCACACCACCGCCGACGATGCGCGCCGCTACCGCGACGATGCCGAAGTGAAGGCCGCCTGGGAACGCGACCCGATCCCACGCCTGCGCACCTGGCTGACCGCGCAAGGCCTGTGGAGCGAAGCGGAAGAAGCCACGTGGAAAGAGGAATGCGGGCGCCTGGTCGATATCGAGGTCAACGCCTATCTGGAAACGCCGGTGCAGCCGGTCGAGGCCATGTTCGATTTCCTGTATGCCGATCCACCGCCGGAATTGCTGGCGCAACGCGCCGCTGCGATCGCCGCGGAGGGCCGCGCATGAATGTCGAGATCGCCAAGACTGTGGGAGGGGC
>JBOHXX010000252.1:0-5031 GCA_050737675.1 Pseudoxanthomonas sp. | reverse complement strand
CGGTCACGTAATCCTCCATGTATTCCTTGCGCTCGAAGGCGTTGTTGAACTCGCCCCAGCCAACCAGTGAATCCGGGGCCAGCGGCTCCAGGATCGACATCGCCAGCTTGGACTTCGCCTGGGCGATGGGGACGAACAGTGTCCCGGCGTCGATGTCGCGGGTCTCGGCTTTCCATTCGCCTGCAACAGTCATGCGCTGGTGCCCTTCGACGGACGTCGCGGTGGGCGTTGCCTCGCTGGCGCGGAAGGTTTCCACTGCTGCCCCGGGTCGCGCGGCAATGACGCGGAATTCGATGCCGTGCTGTTTCAGCTTCGCGCCTACCCATGCCGCATGGGCCGCAGGCACCAGGTATCCGGCGGCAGGCGGCACCACGCTGACGATGGGTTGCACGTTGTCGCGCAGTGGAACCTTCCACACCTGCGGCTTGCTTTCGTCGTAGCGCGTCATCAGCGCGCCGGATACTTCCGAAGGCGTGCGCGTGTATTCGTAGCCTCGGAAATCCACCAGGTGCGACTCCTTGCCGGCGGCATAGGCCAGTGGCACCGCAAGCTTGCCGGGTTTGCTGGAACGGGCATCGGCTTCGTGGGCGATTCGCAGCCATTGCCGGCCGTGCTGCGCCACCTGCTGCAACACCGAAACGATGGCGTTGTGGGTCACCCGCACGCGCACCGGGTAGGTCTTCCACGAATGGGTTTCCACCAGCATGCCCATGCGGTTGCGCAGCCAGAAATAGCCATGCGAAAAACGCGGTGGAGCCACGCCGTCCTCGAAGCCCGAAGCAGGATCGTCGTAAACCACGAACGAGGGGTAGTAGGGCAAGGGCAGCGAACCCTGCTTCGCGAGATCGGCGAGGACTCCATCGCGCCAGGCGCGACCGGCCTTGCGCAATTCCGCATCGCCGGCATGCAGGGGTTCGACCTGGAGGGAAACATCGTGTTCGAACTTGGCGCCGTCGGTGACGTGCAGGTCGACCTCGACCAGCGGGTCCCATTCGTTGACCAGGCCCAGCATTGCCTGCATTTCCGGTGCGTCGGCCTTCACGTAATCACGGTTGAGGTTGTAGCCCTGGGCGGTGGTGCGCCAGCCCATTTCCTCGGGCCCGCGCTGGTTGGGGCGATTCCAGGCGCCGAAGCGTTCGTGGCCGTCCACGCTGAACACCGGCACGAACACCCATACCAGTTTGTCCAGCACGCCTTTCGCGATCTTGCCTTCGAGGATTTCGCGCAAGGCGAGGAAACCGGCATCCTTGCCGTCGATTTCGCCGGAATGGATGCCGCCCTGGATCAGGACCACGGGCAAGCCGCGTTCGCGCGCACCGGCGGCATCCAGCGTGCCGCTGGTGGAAGCGACCAGCGCCTTCATCGGCCGGCCCTCGGGCGAGGTGCCGAAATCGATGCAGCGCACCGACTTCGGGTAAGCCGTGGCGAAGGAATCGCAGAGCTCGATCACTTCGGCGTAGCGTCCGGTTTGGAGGAAGCCGGAGCGTTCGGAAACCGTGCTCAGCGCATCATCGGCGGCATGGGCGGGGATGCTGAATACGAGCAGCGAGAGCCAGATCAGTTTGGACATGGGCGGCGGCTTTTCGGAGAGATTGAGGGCCAATGATGCACGCTGCGGGCCCGCGCTGCATCCGCCGGGAACGTCGATTCGCAGCGGGTCCATGGGTTACCCTTCCTGAAATCAATGCAGGAACACCGTATGAACCCGACCGCCGGAGCGCAACCCGCACGCTTGCCGCGACAAGTGCCCTACATCATCGGCAACGAGGCCTGCGAGCGCTTCAGCTTCTACGGGATGCGCAACATCCTGGTCCAGTTCCTGATCAGCAGCGTGATCCTGGCTTACCTACCGGAAGCGGATCGCGAGGGCGCGGCCAAGGATGTATTCCACAGCTTCGTGATCGGGGTGTACTTCTTCCCGCTGCTGGGCGGATGGCTGTCGGACCGGTTTTTCGGCAAGTACAACACGGTGTTGTGGTTCTCGCTGATCTACTGCGCCGGCCACGCTTGCCTGGCGTTGTTCGAGGACAACCGCAACGGCTTCTACACCGGCCTGTTCCTGATCGCGTTGGGTTCGGGCGGGATCAAGCCGCTGGTGGTGTCGTTCGTCGGCGACCAGTTCGATGAATCCAACAAGAGCATGGCCAAGGTCGTGTTCGATTTCTTCTACTGGATCATCAACTTCGGCAGCTTCTTCGCTTCGCTGCTGATGCCGCTGTTCCTGCGCAGCTACGGGCCCGCAGTGGCCTTCGGCATCCCGGGTGTCCTGATGTTCATCGCCACACTGATCTTCTGGCTGGGGCGCAAGCAGTACGTGCGGGTGCCGCCGACGCGCGGCGAGGACCCGGACTCGTTCTTCAATGTCGCACGCACCGCGTTGACCACGCGCGTCGAGGGGCAGGGCAACGCGGGCCTGCGAGTAATGCAGGCGGGCGTGCTCCTGGCCATTGCCATGCTGCTGTGCTGGGCGTTGAAACCGGCGTTCTGGCCGGAAGATTTCGGTTTCGTCATCACCGCCTGCCTGGCGCTGGGCGCGTTGATCGCTTTTGGCGGCATCGGCGTGTCGATGCAGCTCGAACGTGCTCGTGGTCGTCATCCCGACGCCGCCATCGACAGCGTGCGTTCGGTGCTGCGGGTGATCATCGTGTTCGCGCTGACCACGCCGTTCTGGTCGCTGTTCGACCAGAAGGCATCGACCTGGGTGCTGCAGGGCAAGACCATGGTGATGCCGCACGACCAGTGGTGGTGGCCGAGCTGGCTGGTCAAGGAAGCCGGCCAGATGCAGGCGCTGAATCCCTTGCTGGTGATGGCCATCATTCCGTTCAACAATCTGGTCCTGTACCCGGCGCTGCGTCGCTGGGGCTTCGAGCCGACCGCGCTCAGGCGGATGGGCTGGGGCATCGCGTTTTCCGGCATGGCCTGGATAGTGGCGGGCATGATCCAACTGTCGATAGACGGCGGAGATCCGGTGTCGCTGGCGTGGCAGATCGCGCCGTATGCGTTGCTTACCTTCGGCGAGGTATTGGTGTCGGCCACTGCGCTGGAGTTCGCCTACAGCCAGGCCAGCCAGGCGATGAAGGGCGTAATCATGGCGTTCTGGTACCTGGCCAGCACCTTCGGCAGCCTGTGGGTGTTGTTGACCAACGCGGCAGTGCGCAATGAAGCGGTCATCTCCAGGATCGCAGGCACCGGGCTCAGCGAAAACGCGTTCCTGATGTTCTTCTTCGCCTTGTTCGCCTTCGTCGCAGCGGCCGTGTTCGCGCTATATGCGCGGAGCTACCCGATGCAGGACAACTACCGTACGGCAGGAGCGGTCTGATGGAATCACCTATCACTTATGCATTGATCGGCATCACCTGCCTGGTGTCGTGGCTGGCCTTCAACAACCGCAAGCTGGCCGACCGCCTGATCCTGTGGCCGCCGGCGATCGACAAACACAAGCAGTACGACCGGCTGGTGACCTACGGCTTCATCCACGCCGATTTCATGCACCTGCTGTTCAACATGATGACGTTGTATTTCTTCGGTCGGCAGATCGAAGTGTTGATGGCCGGGCTGGTCGGCGTCTGGACCTATCCAGCCTTCTATGTTTCCGCGCTGGTGATTTCGATCCTGCCGACCTATCTCAAGAACCAACACAACCCCAATTACCTCAGCCTGGGTGCGTCGGGCGCGGTCTCGGCGGTGCTGTTCGCTTTCATCCTGATCGCGCCCTGGCAACTGATCTTCGTCTTCTTTATCCCCTTGCCGGCGATCATTTTCGCGGTGCTGTACGTGGGCTACAGCATCTGGATGGACCGTCGCGGCGGCGATCGCATCAATCACAGCGCGCATCTTGCGGGCGCGGCCTACGGCATTTTGTTCATGCTGCTCATGGATCGAAGGGTGCTGGGACATTTCCTGCAGCAGTTGCTGAATCCTTCGCTTGGCGGCTGAATGCCGATCGTTCGCGATCACCGGATCTGAATGTTCCGCATGCTATCGATTGATGCAGGTGGAATGGTTCGGAAGCAGATCGGAGGTTGTGAACGATGGCTACCCGCAGCACACACAAGCCTGCCAGCAAGACCGCGTCAGCGAAGAAGACGGCAGCCAGGGAAGTGACACCTGCCAGGAAGATCACAAAAAAGGTCGCCAAGAAGGTCGCCAAGAAGGTCGCTAGCAAACCTGCTGCTCCGCGAAAGGCAGCCAAGGCCTCGCCTACGAGAAAGGCGGTGGTGCGCAAGGCAGTGAAGAAGACGATGGCCGTGAAGGCCGCGAGCAAGAAACCCGCAGCCAGGAAAGTCGTCAAGAAGGCGATCGCCAGGAAAATCGTGGGCAAGAAGCCTGTGGCACGGAAAGCCGAACGAAAGGAAGCGATTGATTCGGCATTCACCCGGCGGCTGAGGGCAGTCACGAAACCACCTGCAACGAAGCCTGCAGCCAAGAAGGCAGCGGTCAGGAAAGAAGTTCCTAAGAAAACGGCTTCCAAGAAAGCAGCCGTCAAGAAAGCAGTCGGCAAGCTCACTACCAGGCCGGCCACGACTAAAACCAAAACTGTTCCCACAGTCCGCAAGACACCGGCAAGGAAGGTAGCTCCACGCAAGCCCACGCCGGCGCAGGCACTGGCCAGGACGAAGGAGCTGCTGGCGCAGAAGCAGGCGCATGACCGCGAAGTGCAGCCTTGGCAGCAACTCGATCCACAGCACACGCACATGGCCGAGCAGGGCCATCAGTCGATGGAGGCGGTCGACAAGGCGACCGAACTGCATGCGGGAGAAACCAGGATGAAGGCGATCCAGGGCAGTATCGGCACGCAGGACCGACACAACCAGGGCAAGCGCGATAACCGCTGAGCCTCTGCGTTGTCTGGTTGGTTCCGGGTTGTACGGGATTGGGAGTTCAGGTTGACGTAGGCGGTCGATGCCGCCTGCGTCCGGACCTGTGGTCAGGTCTCTTGTTGCTTTTTCATGCGCCAGCGATAAGCGGCGCGGAAAATTCAGTCCATCAGGCTCTGCGGGTTGGCCATGGCATGCATGCCCATGTCCACGC